>NZ_CP014692.1:3430000-3725037 GCF_002005445.1 Acetobacter aceti | reverse complement strand
AGTCCGGCCGGAACGCACGAGACAGAGCAAGACTCCGTTCGGCAACCGATACGCGCCGCGACCCGAAAAAGACAGATCCCGTCCGCTCATGAAGAAAGGGGGCGATCATAAGCGTTTCAGGCGCGAGAGAGACCCCGCCATGGGTGTGAATCAGTGCTGCATTGAGGATGCAGTTGCGGGTCCCCTCGTCCGGAGACAGGGTGTAAAGCCGCGTCAGCCCCTGAATGCCCGCCTTTTCCTCGACACTCCGGAGAAGCGCGACCTTGTCGAGCCGACGGAACACCACCCGCTCCAGGGAACGCAGAAAATCGGCCTGGGGTCCGGCAGGCAACTCGCCGACATGGTGAACGACCACCTGCTCCATGCCCGCCTGCGCGGCAGACGCCACGGCGAACGCATGCGACCACACCATTTTCCGTTCCTGAAAAATGAAGTGAGCAAGGGACGGAACGAGAGCGCGATGAGCCGCTCTCATCTCATCCGCAGACAGCATGCTGATAGACCGGCATTGCTGGATTCTCGAAAACATCCGAGGCCGCCGGGATATTCTGCACAGACACACGGGGTCGCAGCGAGGTGATCTGACCGGAACTGACGAACTCGCCATTTTCGGTCATCCGCCTGCGTGTCATCTCGATGCGCCAGTAATTGGCCTCGGTGACAATCAGAAAAGCATTCCAGCCAGCGGCCCTCTCCGGCTCTTCCGACATCTGGGAGGCTGAAGGCGCTCCGATAAGCGGGATGGACGTATCGGGGATGAAACGGATCGTGGCGCAATGGGAATGCCCATGCAGCACAAGCTCCGCTCCGGCTTCCTTCAGTGCATCGACGACGTGCTTCCACCCCAGAAGGGATTTTCGCCACGGCACCAGACCGGGGATCACGGGATGATGGATCAGCACGATCCGGCAGGCATCGCGGGTTTCTTCCAGAATCCTGCGCAGGCGTGTCGCCTGCTCAACATCGACGTGTCCATAGGCCATGAAAGGTGGACTGGCGACGGCGCTGCACACGCCGATCAGCGCTATATTTCCGACGCGGCGGACAAAGGGAAAATCCTCGGCCGCGGACGCGCCCCATTTCGCCCATGCGGCAAGCGCCTGTTTCCTGGCTCTCGCTGTCATGGCGTCATGGTTGCCCGGCACCACAACCGTTGGAGCTGGCATCCGGTCGAGCCAGTCCGCCGCCTGCTCAAACTCCTGTGGAAGCCCAAAATTTGTGAGATCGCCAGTATCGACGATGACGTCCGGTGCGAAAGCGGCGATATCGTCCATCACGGCCTGCGCTGTCTGGAGAGTATGCAGTCTGGAGCGCCGACGCTTCCATGACAGGACGCTCAGAGCGCGCTTGCCCATGAAAGCCTTCAGCGAGAGGGGCTTCGCCGGAGGAAGATGCACGTCAGACAGATGGGCAAGGCTCTGGATCTGGCCTGCATTGCTCATTGTCGTCGCCTTCTTCTCGCGGGCTGTTCCTTTTTCCCTGTCGGGCTTAAGGTTTTGTCCGGATGTGGTTTGTTTGCCCTCGCCCGCTGGCCGCTGAGCATGCTGAGACGTGTCTTTAGTTTCGACTGGAATACTCCATGTGGCTTCTGATGTGCAACTATTGGGGAAATTTAATGAAAATAAAAAAATTTTTATGGTTGCAACAAAAGTTTAAGAAAAATGATATATAAAGTTATTGTCCATTCAAGAACGCGGGTTCAAATGATGGCAATATATTCAATTCCGATGGAAACAGTGATTTATGCTGAAGGTTGTGTTGCCGTTCATAGCTCAGCCGCATCAGACGCTTCATTCGCTTCCCATCGGACTGGAAATGGCGGCCCGCAGCCCGGATGTCGAAGTCCATGTGACCTGCATGACGGAAAGCCACCTGGATTACGCCCGCTCACTCGCCGCTTTCTACCCCGAAAGCAGGATTTCGTATGAGCTGTTACGGATGCCGTCCCTCCTCCGTCGCAGGATAGAAGAAAAGGGGCCGGGCCCGCTCGAGAAACTTGCCGTTCTTGGCCTGAACCGTTCCTATTTTTCCCAGTTCGACGGTATCGTCGTGCCTGAGCGGACCTCTCTCTATCTCAAGCGCATGGGTGTCCGGAAACCGCGTCTGGCATGGACCCGTCACGGCGCCGGCGACAGGGCGATCGGTTTCGCGAAAGACGCGCGCCTGTTCGATTTCATCGTTCTCTCAGGAAAGAAGATCGAGAAACGGCTTCTCCAGCAGGGCGCCATCACGCCGGGCCGTTATCATCGCGGCACCTATGCGAAATTCGATATCGTTCAACGCATGAATCACGCGGCCCGTCCGCTTTTCAATAACGCCCGACCCATCGTGCTTTATAACCCGCACTTTTCCTCCCGCCTGTCGTCATGGGAGACGTTTGGTGAAAGAATCCTCACTTTTTTCGCGCAGCAGGATCGCTACAACCTGATTTTTGCTCCGCATATCCGCCTGTTCGACCGGGACAGGGAGGCTGGCGAGGCGCTCAGGCAGCGTTTTTCCGGCTGTGAAAATCTCCTGATCGATCCGGGCAGTACGCGAAGCGTCGACATGACCTACACCATGGCGGCGGATCTTTATCTGGGTGATGTCAGCAGTCAGGTGGCGGAATTCATGATCCGTCCACGTCCCTGCATTTTTCTCAACGCCCATAACGCGCACTGGGAAAACGATAATAATTACAGCTTCTGGCAACTGGGCGAGGTGATGGACACTCTCGAAAACCTTGCCGACACGCTGGATAATGCGTTTCTGATCCATCCGCAGTTCAGGGACAGGCAGACGGCCTATTTTTCTGAAACATTCGAACTGCCCGACAACCGGCCGACAGCCCCGGCCGCAGCCGACGCCATGGTGGACTATCTCAGGCGTTGCGCCTGAACGCTGCCGTTCCGGTCAGCGACAATCCGCTCCACACGTTCCACGATCCCGCGTCCGGTGGCGTCAAAACGCTCTGCGCTGAACCGTTCGAGCACCCGCTGACGTCCCGCCCGCCCCCACTCCACCAGCTTTTCCGGTGATCGGAGCAGCTTTTCGAGAGCCGCCGCCAGAGCCTGTGGATCGCGGGGCGGCACCACACTTCCCATGTCTCCTGTGATAGTGAAGGGAAGTTCTCCCACAGCCGAGGCGATGACAGGCAGACCCGCGAGCATCGCCTCATGCGCCGCCAGACACAGCCCTTCCCAGAGGGACGGTTGCACATAGGCGTGCAGGGTCGTCAGGAAATTTTTCGGATGCTCGACATAGCCAGCCAGACGAACCGGCAGTTCATCCCGTCTGATCAGGTCTTCAAGACGGGCGCGTTCTTCACCCTCTCCCGCGATCACCACTTCAAAGGGTGGAAGGTCGCCCTTCTGATGCAGAAGTGTCAGAGCCTGACACAGGATATCGTACCCCTTCACCGGATGCAGCCGTCCGAGTGAACCGATACGCACCGGCTCACCCGGTCGCCAGGGCGTCGCCAGCGGAACATCAGCGTCCGCACGGAAAATGGGCCAGCAGGCAAGGTGCGCGGGTGGAATTCCCAGCGTCTGCCGGGTCATTTCCTCCACACAGCGGGAGTCCGCGATCCAGAGCGAGGTGCGGGCCCGCAGGAGGCGCAGCATCCGGGCGTTGGCCGGTTTAAGGCGCGCCGAATGCTGCCAGCTCACCACCGGGCAGCGGCGCCAGGTTCCGATCAGTTGCCCCATCAGGGTCGCACGGGTCAGGGAAGTCCAGATGACTGTCGGCGAAAATGCCTGCATCTGGCGCATCAGCCAGAAAAAGGCGGTCAGATGATCTCCCGGAGCGCCATCCCGGACATGCACACGCAGGCCATCCTGTTCCATCGACGTGATGGCGCGCCCGTCACGACGGCTGAGCGCAAAGATTTCGACATGGTGACCCCGCTCGCGCATGACCCGGGTCACCGCAGGCACAGGAAGAGCCGCCCCGCCGCCTTCCACCGAGTTGATGACATAGGCGATCTTCAACGCATCCTCCCCTGTTCCCGCCATTTTCCGATATGATGCCGGAGATCAATACCGGCACGGATCGGGGCATTGCGCAGGATACGCTTGGCATCGATGAGCGTGACATCGCCAGCCGCCGAGAATGTATGCAGGCCCGCCGTGAACGGGCGGGCGTCCTGAGGGGCGGTGATCCGGAAGCTTTCCTGAAAACTCATGGAATCATCATGGGGAATACCGGTTTTCAGAAGACGGATCGCGCCGCCATAGGTCTCGGTACAGTCCTGCATGGGAAGAATGAGCTGTCCATCCACGAGCCTGGGTGTGCCGCCCATCCGGCTGCTTCCCAACCCTCGCCTTAATGGTTGGGTGGAAACATCCTCCCACTTCCCGAGCAGCGTATCTGCCCGCGCCAGCCGAAGAGCCGTCATACGATCGGAATGCGGAGAGGAGGGAGCGTAGAACATCCACCACGCCCCTCCGGCAAAAATCGGAGAGGCGTCGATGGCGGCATGTGGAAAACGAAATTCAGGGACAGCTTCCCACTCCCACGGGAAACGGCGCGCCCGATAGAGGGTCAGCTTCCCCGAGCGGCAGGCTTCGGGCAGCATCCATGTTTCGCCGTCCGCTTCAAAAATGAAAGGATAGGACAGGTGCCACGGTTCGGAAAGAACCTGTCCCTGCTGAATGATTTCCAGCGCCCGGTTCAGGATCAGAAGATGGATCTCGCCCTTGCGCGTGCGATAGTCATAATATTCAGCAAAGATATGCAGCCTGTCGTCCCGCCATATCCCGAACGGGTCCGCCAGAAAGCGGTATCGACCCGGATTGGGAAGCCAGCGGATGGCGAACGGGTCGAGGGAGCCTTTCACGCAGATATCGGAAAACCCGGCCTGCACGACGCCGACGCGCCAGATATCGGTTCTGAAGATACTCATCGCCTCCATGTTAGCACGATTTACCGCTTTCCTCTCCCTTGATGCGACATTCCTGAGTCTATGAGGAAGCATCGCTTCCAGCAGAAATCTTCACGTTTCCCACCTGACTGTTTTCACACGGGCGGCAATATCTGCGTCAAGACCAAAAAATTTCCTTTTCTACGTGATTTCAGCGGAGAAATAGGAGACTTTTGGGGTGCAGCTTGAAGTCACGGCGCTCGCTCCCATGAATATCAGGCCAGCCATGATGATTGCTTATTGTTCCGCGAAAATCCGGATAAGAAAGCGTCATGCGCACCCCTCCATTCCGGCTTTCGCGATTTCTTTTCTGAAGAGCCTTGATGAAAAAAGAAACGTTCATTGCAGTGGTTGTTTAAAAAATATGATGAAACAGGAAGTGCCTTATAAAATCCTCTTTTGAATGAACGGGGAATGTTGCGATCTGTCTTTTGCAACCGTTGTCCCCGGCGGCAAAATCCTTCCGGATGATTTGTGGTGCCATAAAGCTCCGGACATTTCTGGCTGGAGCTTTATTCAATACTGAGTCGGTCCTGCAACTGACAACGAAAAGCCATGGTTCCATCAGGGAACTCAGAAAACCATACGGCCCTGTTATTCCAGCAGGGTTCCCAGCAACACCTCCCCGAAACGCTCCGGCGAATACCCCTCGCTGATCAGTTCTTTCCCTGCATCCGAGCGCTCCCGCCACAGTGCGTCATCTTCCAGCAGGGCCAGCAGCGCCCCGGCGAACAGAGCGGCAGTCTCTGCTACGGCCGCCACATCTTCCAGTCCGACGATTCCCTCCGCGCCCACCGACGTGGTGACGAGCGGCAACCCCTGATGCAGCGCTTCCAGCACCTTGTGCTTCACCCCGGCCCCGAAACGCAGGGGCACGGCGGCGACGCGGGAGGTGGCGTAGAGCCGGACCAGTTCCTCATCCGACACAAAGCCTGTGACAGTAACATCCGGGCTGGCCAGCGCACGGACTTCGGCGGCGGGTTTTGATCCGGCGAGGATCAGCCGCACGTCCGGCGCGCGCCCACGCACGAGCGGCATGATCTCCCGCACCAGCCAGAGAGCTGCGTCGACATTGGGAGGGTGACCGAAACCGCCGACAAACAGGATGGTTTTGCCCGATGTCACGGGGCGCACACTCCGGTCGGGAGCGAAGCAGAACGGCACGATGGCATGAGGCCGCGCGTTCGGAGCCAGTTCGCGGACGAGGTCGGCTTCGTAGTGCGACAGATAGAGCACGGCATGGAACTGCGGCCACAGCCATGTTTCCAGTCGTCGCATGGTGCGCGCGTCCTGACGGGTCTGCCGGTTCCCTGTCACCTCCGCTTCGCGTTTCAGCCGCAGGAAGTGAATGTCGTGGCCGTAATAGGAACGGCTCGCGTCCGTGTTGAGCGCGACGTCCGGCAGGAAAGCCCGCGCGACGGTGGGACGCATGATCATGACATGGTCCAGATCGGGTCCGTTTTCCCCGATCCACGCTGCGAACCCATACGGGCAGCTCTCGTCGAGGATCTCGACGCCCAGCCGCTCCAGCGCGCACGAATAGCTGTTGCGCTGACGGTTTTCCGGCCAGAATTTCACCAGCCACCCGGCGTTGCACAGGGCGTGAATCACATTCATGGTCGTGCGGGAGCCTGCGTCGCGGTCGGGTTCCGGCACGTAATGGTCGATGATGAGGATGGTCCTGCGATCCGGCGCATGGCACGCGGCACGGAGAAAATGCGTTGCGGGCGGAAAATGTTCCGCTTCCAGCACCTCACGCCAGCGGTCCAGCATCAGTTCCCGGTTGCGAACCTGATACGCCTTGATGCCGCTGCTTTCGTCCGTTCCATGTGACACGCCCTCATGGTGAATCACCACCGAAGCCGGTTCGAACACCACGCGCAGGCCGGACGCACGGATGCGGAAGGCAAGGTCCGTGTCCTCGTAATAGGCGGGGGCAAAGGCTTCATCGAAGCCGCCGAGAGAGGCGAACAGATCACGGCGCAGCATAATCGACGCGCCGGAGATGTAGTCCACGTCACGCGGGTAGGAGTAGGCGGCGCGGTCGGGATACGGATCGTTGCGGCCGAAGTTCCAGCCTGACGCATCGTTCCAGAGAATGCCGCCAGCCTCCTGCAACCGCCCGTCCGGATAGAGCAGTTTCGAACCTGTCAGACCGATGCCCGCGTCCGTTTGCAGACGCGCCAGAAGGGTGTCGAACGTGCCGGACAGCACTTCCGTGTCGTTGTTGAGCAGGTGGAGCCAGGCGCCGGTAGCCGCCTTCGCCGCCTCGTTGCAGTTCTTCAGAAAACCCAGGTTTTCGGTGCGCTCGATCAGTACCAGCCCTTCAATGGTGCGCAGTCCGGCGACAGAAGGATCGCCGGACGCATCCTCCGCGACAATCACCTCGTAAGGGCAGGACGGAGGATGGCGCATGATCGAGCGCAGGCATTGCAGCGTGACGGGGATCTGCCCGTAGCTCGGGATGACGATGCTCAGGAGAGGGAACGCGTGACGCGGGAATCGCAGGGGCGTTCTGTCTTCTGCGTGGTGGGAAGCGTTCTGTCTGCGGGCAGGAATGACCTGCGCAGGAGGCTGTGCTGGCGTTTCCTCGTGGAAAGCGCCTGTCTCCCCTGTCTGCCTGTCATCATGCCGGCGACCGGGGAGTTGGCCCTTCACCAGTCCCAGACAGGAGCGGGCCGAGCCGCGAAGCAGATATTTCAGTCGGGGAGAGTGTTCAAGGACTCTGCGGGCCGGCCCTGTGAGCCGCCAGAAGGTGCTGTCCTCATAAGCCTGTATGCGACGTTCCAGCTCTTCGACCGTCGCTTCCGACTGCTCAAAGGCCGCGGCCCGGAGACGAAGCCGCGTCAGTTCATCCTGCAAGGACCGCTGAGACTGCGGAGCGTCGGACTGACGGACCTGTTCGTCTTCCGACGAAGGAGAGCGGGAGCGGCTGTCGGGAGAGAAGGACACTGCGGGATCTGGCCTCGGAAACGGGAGGAGGCTTTCCGCTGTCACCTGACTGAAAGTGCTGACGCGTCCGATGGCCGGTGAGGCTCAAGCCCTGTGCCTTCATCCATACAGAGGGATGAGTTCAAAGGGAATGTAGCGTGAATATATCGTTCTGAAGATCAGGCTGACAGGGCATGTTCTGGAATACGGGCGATCAGTTCCAGCTCGATCTCAATTTCGGGCCGATCGAATTTTTCCACCACAAGCACGGTGGTTGCCGGGCGGTTGGCGCCGAGAGCGTCGCTTGCGAAACTGCCGCATGAGGAGAGCTTGCTGGCGTCCTTGACCAGGTAGACCACGCGCACCACGTCCTGCAGTGTCGCGCCGCGTGCCGAGAGGGCGACGCCACCCGCCGAGAACGCCAGTCTACACTGATCGCCGATGCGCGCTGGAAAATGTCCCGTGCGGGAATCGAATCCGCGCAGACGACGCACACGCATTCCCTCGTGGGAGTGTTCATAGCTCGGCTGAACGGAGTCGAATTGCAGCAACGAATCTGTCTGATTGTTGCGTGGCCGATCATATCGGGTCCGCATGAGGGCTACTGCTTCCATTTCGGTTATCCTTTATGGTCAGGCCTTCTGGTCGGGTTCCACGTGCATGGGACACAACCGGACGACACAAAATTGTCATAATCTGAAAAGAATCGCAAAGAAAGATGTTTCTCGGGAGGAACGCTGTTGGAGCGTAACGATTTCAGAACGAGAACGCCATGACAACCCATGACGGCATCAGAAAACTTCACGGCGGATGTGTCGCCCGAGGAAAGCTGGGGGTGCTGATTTTCGGGGTGTCCGGCTCCGGCAAATCCGATCTGCTGCTTCGCCTGCTCGGTCGTGGCTATGATCTGGTGGCCGATGACCGGATCGAGATGGAAGGCGGTCTTGTCCGGGCCCCGGCATCCTTGCGGGGGCTGGTCGAGGTGCGGGGGTGGGGCATCGTGCGGCGCGCTTTTGTACCAGAGGTCACGCCACGCCTGACGGTCAGGCTGCTCCGGCAGGGAGAGGCGTTTTACAGGTTGCCTGAGGAAGGAGTGACTGACGAGGAAACGGGGCTCCCGCTCCTCACGCTTGACGGCATGATGGCCTCCGCGCCGGAGCGGATTGACCTGGCGCTGGACTGTCTGGAGGGGCGAGCCTTTCTCCTGTCGCAGGGCACCATGCTGGCCCATGATAGCTGAACACGACAAAAATGTGTCAGACAGGTGGCGGCTTCTGATATGGTCTGCTCAAAGAATATGGTCGATGTTTCGCTGACGGTCGTTCTTCAGGCATGATCCGGTCAGGGTCGGCGTTGCCATCCGGAGGCGTCAGTCGCCGGAAAGCGCGTTTACAGGCCGGTTCTCTCGTTATTCTCGATTTGGGGTGTTTGTCGGATTTCAATGGTGACGTCTCAGGCCGCCGATGAGGTTCCATTGCGTCAGATCCTGCTTGTCACAGGACTGTCGGGCGCTGGAAAATCCTCGATTCTCCGGATTCTGGAGGATCTTGGGCATGAAGTGATCGATAATCCGCCTCTTGCCATGCTGGATGAGATCGTGGCGCGCGGTAACCGCCCGATTGCGATCGGCGTGGATTCCCGGACCAGGGATTTTGATACCTCGACCGTGCTGGAAGCGCTCGCACGTCTGCGGATGAACCCGCATCTTCGGGCCGAACTGATCTATGCCGCCGCTGATGAAGCCACGCTTCTGCGCCGCTATACGGCGACACGCCGCCGCCATCCGCTCGCACCGCACGGCAGCGTCCCGGAAGGGATCGACGCGGAAAAAGACCTGACCGGCAGGCTTCGTACCAACGCCGATCTGGTCATCGATACGTCGGACCTGTCCACCCCCGAACTGCGCCGTCTGATCGAGACGCGCTACGGCACATGGCACAGCGGTCCGGATGAAGGGCTGACTGTCGTACTGATGTCTTTCGCTTTTCCATCGGGCCTGCCACGGGAAGCAGACATGGTGTTCGACGCCCGTTTTCTGCGCAATCCGCATTACGATCCGGTGCTGGCTCCCCAGACAGGTCTTGATCGTCCGGTCGCAGCCTATGTCGAAGCTGATCCAGACTATGAGCCGTTTCTGAACCAGATTCTCGGGATGCTGCGTCTGGTCATTCCGCGCTTCGTGCAGGAAGGCAAGAAATACGCCACCATCGCCGTGGGCTGCTCTGGCGGACGTCATCGCTCCGTCACGCTGGTGGAGGCGCTGGGCCGGAAGCTGGCCGATATCTCGGACAGTCCGGGCGGCGAAGGGCCTGTCGCGGTCGTGCACCGGGAGCTTGCCCGGCTTGGCATTGCCGGCCCCGGCACAGGCGCCTGGCGGTGGGCGAGGAAGCCCGCCGATGATAAGGGTGATATCCAGACCGATCTGGCGGAGCGACTGGTGGACAGTACTAACGTGAATACAGACGGCAACAGAACGTCGGCGTCACAGTTTATGGCGCGAGGAAACGCATGATCGGCATTGTACTGGTCACTCAGGGTGCTCTGGGTGTGGCTTTGCGGGAAACGCTTGAACACGTTGTGGGACCACAGGAAAGACTGGAGGCTGTCAGTGTGGGATCGGATGATGATCTGGTGGCGCGCCGTCTCGAACTGGAAGCCTGCGTCGCCAGGGTTGATGACGGCGACGGCGTCATGCTCGTGACCGACATGTTCGGCAGCACGCCCTCCAATCTCGCCGTCGCCATGATGGAAGCGGGGCGGATCGAAGTGCTGGGCGGGGCCAATCTCCCGATGCTGGTCAAGCTGGCCCAGATGCGCGATCTGCATACGCTTGAAGAGTGCGCGACGGCTGCCGAGCAGGCAGCCCACAAATATATCAGCCGCGCTTCTCACCTTCCCCTGCAATGTCTGGAGGGTGCGCGTCGATGCTCCGAGAGCGCCGCAAGCGATCAGGTCCACATCTTCCCGTCACGTCCTGAAAAATCCTGCCCCGAGCCACTGTCGCCCATAAGCGTGATGGCTGGACGCAAGATGGCTGTCGGTTGATGGAAAAATCTGAACCCGCCATCACCCGGACAGTGACAATCGTGAACGCCAAAGGTCTGCATGCCCGCGCCTCGGCGAAGTTTGTTGCTGAAGCCGAGAAATGGAATGCCGAGGTGACAGTCACTTACGGCAGTGAAGTGGTGTCAGCCTGCTCCATCATGGGACTCATGCTTCTGGGTGCAGGGGTCGGCGCCACGATCACCCTGTCCGCCATCGGGGTGCAGGCGGCGGAAGCGCTCGAGGCTCTGGACACTCTTGTCGGCGGTGGATTTGGCGAAGATACTGAAGCAACCGCTGAGGCGGGTTAAGGTCGTGGCCGTTCACACCGTTTCACGGACACTCCGTCGGGCGGCTATCTGACGGACACCTTCCCCGGTCAGGTGTTTTCGTGTGGCCGGGTGATGTTCTGATGGGGATGAAATGAACGCTCAGCGAAGTTCCAGTCGCGGAGAAGATTCCACCAGAAACGGAATGGACGAGCCGGGGGGTGAATATTTTCTGCGTGGCGAGCCCATCGGGGCAGGCTTCGCGATCGGTCCGGCGTTTGTTGTGGGTGAAGATCTCTCGCTGGAACCCGAGGCCCGGATCAGCCATCTGACACGGGAACAGGAACATACCCGCTTCAGCGAGGCGGTCGAGCGTTCCATTGGCCAGCTGAAAAAACTTCAGAACCGTATTGCCCGGCTGCCGGAAGAAACGCAGGTCGAGATCGGGCCGATGCTGGAGGTTTACCAGCGTATGCTGGGACCATCCCGCCTGCAGAACGGCGTTGTCAGTCGTCTGGATAGCGGCATGACCGCCGAAGCCGCTGTGCACGAGGCGACTGCCGAACTGGCGGACCTGATGCTGGCGTCCAGCGAGGAACGGCAGCTCGCTGGAGAAGATGCCGCTGCTGCTGAACGCAGGGCAGGCGAGTTCAGGGAAATCGGTCGCCGGGTGATCCGCAATCTCATGCGGGAAGCCTTTCTGTCATTGTCCAATATGCCGGACGGCTCGATTCTGGTGGCGCATACGCTCCGCCCCGCCGACGCCGCGCTGATTGATCCGGCCCGCGTTGCGGCGGTTGTCACCGAGGATGGGGGTGCGACGGGCCATACTGCCATCATGTTGCGGGCTCTGGGCGTTCCCGCCGTGCTTGCGGTCGAAGGAGTGTTCGATCACGTCACGGACGGCACCACGCTGGTCGTGGACGGTTATTCAGGCAGTATCACGGTCAGCCCGTCAGCCCGCACCACGCGGCAGGCCCGGAAACAGGTCGCGGCCTATGCGCAGGAGCGGCAGGAACTCGGGCGGATGCGACGGCTGTCGTCGCGCATGTCCAGCGGCGAGAAAATCACTCTGCAGGCCAATCTGGAGCTTCCGGCCGAATTGCCTCTGATCGCACAGTCGGGTGCTGCCGGGATCGGACTGCTGCGCACGGAATTTCTGTTCATCAACGCCGAGACGCTTCCTGACGAAGCCACCCAGTACGACATCTATGCCGCAATCGTCTCCACCATGGGATCTGATCCCACGACCATCCGCGTGCTGGACTGGGGCGGTGAAAAACAGGGAGAGGCGTTGATCCGCGCCGGGGTTGTCGGACGTGATTCGGTCAATCCGGCTCTTGGAGTGCGGGGCATCCGGCTTCTGCTGGAACATCCCGACCTGCTGGAGACGCAGTTCGCGGCCATTCTGCGGGCTGCGGCGAAAGGGCCGGTGCGTGTCCTGCTGCCGATGGTCACTGTCGCTTCGGAAATTGTGGCGGCCCGCGAGATCTACGAACGGGTGGCGCGCCGCCTGAAGCGCAAGGGTATTGAAACCGGTGAGACCCTGCCGCCGCTGGGCGTGATGATCGAGACCCCGGCTGCGGCGCTGACGGCGGGACATCTGGCGCAGCATGCTGATTTTCTGGCGATCGGCTCAAATGACCTGACGATGTACACTCTGGCCGCGGATCGGGCATCCTCGGAAGTGCTGGATCTCTACAACCCGCTTCATCCGGCTGTTCTGCGGATGATCAGCGAAGTCCTCTCCGCAGCCTTCCTTGAACGATGTCCCGTTTCGGTGTGTGGGGAAATCGCCGCCAATCCGCGCCTCACCCCGCTCCTGATCGGGCTCGGTTGCCGGTCCTTTTCCATGTCGGCCTCCATGGTGCCGCGTGTGAAGCAGGTCGTGCGGCATACCGATTACAATGACTGCCGTCTGCTGGCGCGGCGCATTCTGGCCGAAACGGATGCCGGAGAGATCGGGCGGCTGCTGGACGGCTTTCAGAGCGTCTGACCGGCAAGCCTGCGATTGCTCCCTTTACGATAACCCCGGGCGGGTTTGTCAGCCGGTCCGCCAGAAGACGGAAGAAGCGGAGAGCCACCGACGAAAGGCGAGGATCCCTGCCAGCGGTGGAGTCAGCGCTGCATAAAAAGGGAAAACATTCGCCTCAGTGATGAGATGCGTATGATTCTTCCGGGCGACATCATCAATGGCGGGCTGGGCAGCGGTCAGGTGCGCCGCATGTCGCCATAGCGCCGCGTTTGCAGGCGGCGTGAGCATGGGCAGCATCAGCGCGGCTTCGATGGATGCTGCATGAGCGGTAGCCTGATAGGCTGGGTAAAGCGCATGGTCCGGCGCATGTCCCCGCACGCTGGTAAACCGGGCGGCAAAGTCGGGAAGGCTTCCCCCCTCCTCTGCCGTCAGGGAAAACAGCGGCACAAAGCCTTTATCCTTCAGCGCGGCGAGGAGTTCCGGTGTGGCGTTGTCCGGAGAGAGCTGCACAACGTCCACTTCTCCCCGTTGCAGCGCCTCGATGGAAGTCTGCGGGGTCGCAAGTCCGCGTACAGGGATGGCCCGCATCGACAGGATCGCCATAGCCAGAAGTGTCGGCAACTCTGCGCCTGTTGGTGTCGTCACGGCGACGCGGACGGGTCTGTTCTGCAGCAGGGTGCGCAGGGAGCGGCGAAAATCGACATGCCCGACAACCAGCGGAGAGCCCGCTATCAGCGCCACCGGCAACCAGCGCTGATAATCGAAATGCACCCGTGAATCACCGGACAGGGCGGCGAGGATTGCCGTTCCCGGAACCAGCAGGGCATTTTCACCGGAAGCCTGAGCATCGAAAAGATTGGCGCCCGTGACACCATCCTGGCCAGCCACATTCTGCAGATTGATGGGCCCGTCACTGGGCAGCGTCACCTCGAGAGCCGGGGCAAGAACGGGAGCCCAGCGGGCGGGGCCGGTGCCCGGACTGCCCGCGACGATCAGGCCGGGAGTACCCAGCGTCGGAGCGCGCACAGCGGCCGAGGCAGCGTGCAGAAGCCCATCAGTTTCAGAACTGTGCGCGAAAGCGCGGGCGGTCAGGAAGGAGCCTGCACCAGAACCTGCCGCGAGGCCGAGAGCCGCCTTCAGAAGAGTCCGCCGGTCGTAGCGCCGCGGATGGCCTTGTGAGAAACGGCTGTCGGATGGCAGGTCTTTTGCTGACAAGACGCGGTAGTCTCCCTGAAAGATGGTCGTGGTAACAGTTTAAGGAATATTACCACTATAAAGTTAAGGCCGTTCTATGGCTGTCAGCACCATGACACTCAGGCTCATGGACGCCAGAGTCGTGGACATCAGGGCCATTTCACCTCAGGAGGCATGCTCATGAGGATTGCCTCGGTATGGCCGCCGGTCTTCAGACCGAAGAGTGTGCCACGGTCCTGCAGCAGATTGAACTCCACATACCGGCCACGGCGGATCAGTTGCTGCTCACGCTGTTCTTCTGTCCATGATTCCATCATGCGGGACCGCACGATGTTCGGGAAGGTCTCAAGAAACGCCAGCCCCACATCTCTCGTAAAGGCAAAATCCATGAGGGGATCGCCACTGTGCAGGCGGTCATAGAAAATGCCGCCCAGACCGCGTGGCTCCAGACGATGCGGCAGATAGAAATACTTGTCACACCAAGCCTTGAAGCGCGGGTAATATTCAGGATCGTGCTTTTCGCAGGCAAGCCGGAAGCCGTCATGGAAGATCGCAGCATCGTCCTGCGCCTCCTCGCTTTCGGGGAACATCGGTGTGATGTCGCCGCCGCCGCCGAACCAGCCCTGCGTTGTGACGATCATCCGTGTATTGAAATGCGCCGCCGGCACAACAGGACTGCACATATGGGCGACCAGGCTGATGCCGGTCGCGAAGAAACGCGGATCTTCGGACGCACCAGGGATCGACTTGCGGAATTCAGGGCTGAACTCACCCGAGACGGCCGAGACATTGACGCCGACCTTCTCGAACACACGCCCACGCATGACGCTCATCACGCCGCCGCCTTCGGTATGGGCGTCTTCTCCAGCTTCGCGTGTCCACGCCGTGCGCTCGAACCGCCCGGCGGCCCTGGAGCGTCCCGGCAATGTCGGGGCGTCGCTTGCCGCTGCATCTGTTTCGATGCTCTCGAAAGCGGCGCAGATCCGGTCGCGCAGCGACTCAAACCACTGCTGCGCTTCCGGCTTCAGAGGTTCGTAATGCCGGGCGTCGGCAGAGAAAGGGGCGGTGATTTCATCCATAGCCGGATATCTCCTGATCCTGTCAGCGCATCCTGAGTAGTCACCCGGCTGGGCACGTATGGGCTTCAGTTCCGTGGTGGACGCGCAGAACGCGCCTATGGGGTGCGATATCCGGGCCGTTATTGCAAGAGGGAGCGGGTCACGGGACGGCAGCGTCTGAAATCCTGACAGAGGCGTTTTGCGGCTACAATCGGGCTATCGACGGGTCTTTCCACGCCATGAGTGGACAGTATCGGGAAGCAAAACCAGGGTCAGAGACGCCCTTGCCGCGGATTGTTCGTCTTTTTTGATTTAAAAGTTTATTTCCAAAATACTCTTGTAAATAAAGAAGAAAATTCTGGTGAAAGCCTTTTCGGAAAAACTTCCGAGACTGTCCTTTCCTTGAAAACAGATGACACCCGATTTTTTTGATATCAATAGCGTGCTTTCAGATAAGCCCGCCTGCTCTTTCTCATGGCGAAAGAAGGCTCGTCATCAGTCCAGTCGCAGAGCGACCCGGGGTCCGGATTATCCTCCCGCTCTTTCCATCAGAGGAAACAGGAATGTCTTCTTCCTCCTCCACAGTCATGCTCAGGCTTGCTGAGCGAATGGAGACCAAGGCCCGGGAACTGGGTTTTCATGCCTTTGGAATCTGCGACGCTGAGATCGGGACGGAAACCGGAGTCCGTTTACGGGACATGCTTGCACAGGGACATCATGGGACGATGACGTGGATGGCCGAGCGGGTGGAATCGCGTGCGCACCCCAACGGATTATGGCCGGAAGCCCGCAGCGTGATTTCGCTCGGATTGTCCTACGCACCGGAAGGCGATCCACTGGCCACACTGTCCGAGAAAGGGTGTGGCAATATCTCGGTCTATGCCCGCAACCGGGATTATCATGACATCATCAAGGGGATGCTCAAACACCTTGCTCAGTATCTTGTCGCGGAAACCCGCCGCGTCGAGCTGAAGGCTGAGGTCAAGGTCTTTGTCGACACCGCTCCGGTACCCGAAAAACCTCTGGCTGAACGGGCGGGGCTGGGCTGGCAGGGGAAACACACCAATCTCGTTTCGCGCGATCATGGAAGCTGGCTGCTGCTGGGCGAAATCTACACGACACTCGCATTGCCACCGACAGCTCACCGCGCAGGCCGATGCGGCAGTTGTTCCCGCTGCCTCGCGGTCTGCCCGACCAACGCCTTTCCCGCGCCTTATCAACTGGACGCACGTCGCTGCATTTCCTATCTCACTATTGAATATGCCGGACCGATACCTCTTGAGTTCCGCGAAGCGATGGGAAACCATATCTACGGCTGTGACGACTGCCTGTCCGCCTGCCCATGGAACCGCTTCGCCGAGGAATCGCACGTGATGAAGCTGAAAGCACGGGAAGACCTGATTGCGCCCAGTCTGTCTGATCTGGCCGCTCTTGACGATGCCGGTTTCCGCTCTCTGTTTTCAGGCTCGCCGATCAAGCGGATCGGGCGCAACCGCTTTGTGCGCAACGTGCTTATCGCTATCGGAAACTCAGGTGACAGCACGATGACGCAGGCCGCCGAGACATTATGTCATGACCCGGATCCGGTTGTGGCGGAGGCTGCGGCCTGGGCGATGGACCGGCTGACGAAACAGGTTGCGGGCACTGTTTCTTCCATGGCTTCCGCTGGCGGGCGACCATGACCCGCCATCTTCTCAAACGCAGCCTCATTCTCTCCGGTCATGGCACCAGCGTGGCGCTCGAGCCCGAATTCTGGGCCGTTCTGGACTCGATGGCGGAGCAGCGAGGGCTGACAATCGGGAAACTGGTAGAAGCAATAGACGGCAACCGCGATCCGAATCGTCCTCTGGCGTCAGCATTACGTGTTGCAGCATTGCAAATCACCTGATCAGATACTGTTTCGTCTTTGGGACAGGATACAGTCGCACTGCCGCTTCCCGATCTCTGATAGCTGGCAGAAAACCTCATTCCATAAGGAAGAATGGTAAAATCTGTCTGAGGCGGCACTCTCTGCCCCATCAGGAATATGCAGTTTTACCAAAATGAAGAGCACCCCAATTTCTTATTTTATTAACCCGTCAGAAACCTCGACGCTCCTAGCGTCACATGCCCGGAAAACACCGACCTCCAACCGCATGACTTCAGATGAGAAATCCATGTCAGGGAATATCCTGCGCCTGCCGCACTGCCCCGAGGCCAGCCCGATTCTGATCTCGCACTCCCTGCTTCAACTGGCCGATGTCGTCTGGCAGGCCGGTTTGCCAGGTCTGGCAAATGATCTGGTGAGTCTCGCCCATTCAGCTATTGACCGGCCTTCGGAAACGACCCTGTAAGAACGGACTTTTCATTCTGCTGTGCGAGGTGGGCTGCCCCGATAACAAGGGGGCTTTAGTCCTTGCGGCAGGGAGTGCTAGAGTCTTCACATGGCTATCTGGGGCAAACTATTCGGAACCGTGGCTGGGTTTGCGGTTGGCGGACGAATGGGAGCGGTGCTCGGCGCGGCTCTTGGGCATGCGGCTGATCGTGGGTCTCTGCTGGAGCCGCCGGCAGGCGGATGGAGTGATCGTTGGGCTGCGCGCGCTGCGCCGGACCCCAATAGCGCGGCCGCTTTTGTCGCCGCCAAACTGGCTGCGGTCACAGGCAGGAAGGACCAGCTTTACGCGCTCTGTACGGTGCTGTTATGCGCCAAACTTGCGAAGTGCGATGCGCCGGTCAATCGCAAGGAAATCGACGCCTTCAAGTCGCGCCTGAGAATTCCGCCGGAAAACGCGTCTGAAGTCGGTCGTCTGTTCGATCTCGCCCGTCAAAGGACGGACGATTACGAAAGATTCGCCCGTGAACTGGGTCAGGCTTATCGTGATGACCATCTCATGCTTGAGGATCTGCTCGGCGTGCTCTTTTTCGTGGCGCGGGCGGATTGTGCAAAAGACGATGCTCTCCACCCTGCTGAGATAAAATTTCTCAAAACAGTGCATAAGGCTTTTGGTCTGAGCGCGGGAGCATGGAGCCGGGCAGAAGGCGGACGTTCCCGTCCGGCCATGGCGGAGAACGCAGCCTATGCTGTGCTGGGGGTTTCCATAGAAGCTTCGAACGAAGAAATCAGGACGACATGGCGCACTCTGGTTCGGGCCAATCATCCGGATACTCTCTCGGCTCGGAATGCATCCCAGTCTGAAATTGATGCGGCAGTTGTCAGGATTTCCAGTATCAATGCAGCCTGGGATGTCATCAAGCGGGATCGTGGTCTGTAAGACAGCTGTTTCGCAATCAAACCGTGGTAGCAATGAAGTTTTTGGCTGTCTTTTCTTGAAAGGCTCCGTTGCCTGAGCTTTCACAGAGCCGCTTGGGTCGCCAAATGACCATCCCTTTGCCCACTCATCTGAGAGAACAAGCCTGTTTCCATCTTCTGCACGCTCCGGGGAGCGCATCGCTATCAGTCCTTCGTATAATACCAAGACGGGTCTCTCCAGCGAGCCGGAAGAGTCGCCCCCTGTGCTCCAACGAAGCGCAATGACATTCCGTCTGGTTCTATATACATTCGGAACAGTTGGTGGGTTCTAAAAACCCTCTGGTTCTATGCCCGTCGCTGTGATTCCATTCCTCATGTTGTGATTGGATGAGATGGCTCATTGAAGCAGTCTGGTTTCTTTGATGTTGACGAGCGGCCTGCCCGGTCAAACACCAAGACTAAACAGCTAATGGCCTGTTCCTGCGGCGATGGTCGCACCGTTCGTATTGAAGAGGCGGGGCTGTGTGGTTGTGGGCTGTATATTGTCCCCGGCGGTCTGCACAACTGAAGCGCTCTTTTCCTCTGGCTGCGGCTCCATGAAAGCCGAAATCCAGCCTTTTGGACGGCTGCCGGATGCAACATTCCGCCTCACACATCCCCGCACGACGGTAGAGCATACGCCATCCGTGCCGATCAGCATGTCATTATCACCGCTATAGTAAATATCCTGCACTTTTCCATCGACGACCCGAAAATCAGCTATGCAGTTCTTTCCGTCTCCGCCGCCCATCGCACTGACAATATTCTGCACGGATTGCACCGGGATCAGCGTTGAATTGGCTGAAACCCCGATATTACGGACCCTCTGATATTCATAAATCGTCATGTGATCATCAATTTTTTTGATTTTATCGGGTATGCCTGCACATGCCTGCATATCATTTTCATTCATGCCGATCATGCTTGCCTGCGCCTTGTGCGCCACTCGGGAGGCGTAATACCCACAGTTGGACAGAGACAGAAGAAAAAGCTGACACGCCAGAAAAGGCACGTGGCGCGAAGCAAGCAAAGCGGCAAAAAACTTCTCACTGATATGATGAGGGAAATCGCCGGCAACAGTATACAGCAAGCTGAATTGCTTCAACATATTTCGATAAAATTACAAAACCCATCAAATCACGAAGAAAGATACCTACCCACGCGGCGCCACAAGATCAGCGAAGCGACCCTCCATCGCCGCAAGCGCATCAGCCACAGCCAGCCTGACCTGCAGACCCCGTCCACCACCATTTACCAGAATATACGGTTGCTCCGACGCTTCTTGTGCAAGAAAAGTCGGAACACTCCGCCGTCCACCAAAGGGGCTGATCCCCCCGACCTTATAACCGGTGATACGTTCCGCATCCGCAGGCTTCATGAGCTTCGCGCTTTTACCACCAGACGCTGTCGCCAGTTTTTTGAGGCTCAGTTCCTGCGCGACCGGGATCACCGCACAAACCGGTTTTCCGTCAACTTCAGCCATCAATGTCTTGAAAACCCGCTCGGCGGGTTCATTGACCGCTGCGGCCGCATGCACGCCCAGCCTGGTCACAGAGGGATCGTAATCATACTGGAGCATCTCGAATGAGATGCTGCTTCGCTTCAGGAAAGCGCTCGCCGGTGTTGCCCTGCTCATGACCCCGCTACGATACCTTATAAAATCATAATCCTTGTCAGGCGACATATAACGCAGCGTGGCCCGTGATACAAAAATCGCCGATTGTACTTCAGAAGAACATAAAAAAAGCCCTGAGTCCTTTCAGACTCAGGGCTTTCAACATTTTACCATCCACCCCAAAGCTCTCACACAATCAGGTGACAGCCTTCTGTCTCAGGGATTTATCAGGCAACCCTGCGTGTGCCACGGGGACGACGGTCACCGCTGCCGCCACCGCCGTTACGGCCACCATTACGGCTGGGGCCACCACGGTTCTGACCGCCGCCACCACGACCACGACCACCGCCAAGTACAGGCGGACGCTGTGTCGAATGTTCCGCGGCTTCAGAATGATAAGGATGATCCCTGACAACAGGCACGCTTTTCCCGATCGTCCGTTCAATATCTTTCAGCCAGGCGCGCTGTTCAGGATCGCAGAATGATACCGCCCAGCCATCACGTCCTGCTCGCGCAGTACGTCCGATACGATGCACATAACTTTCCGGAATATTCGGCAGATCGTAATTGAAGACGTGCGAGACATCATCAACATCGATACCGCGAGCGGCGATGTCGGTCGCCACCAGAACCTTCACAGCTCCTGAACGGAAACCACTCATTGCTCTCTCACGGGCGCCCTGCGACTTGTTGCCGTGAATGGCTTCCGCTGTGATGCCGTTTTTATTCAGGAATTCGGAGACCTTGTTGGCTTCATGCTTCATCAGCGTGAACACAACAGCCCGAACAACCTTGGGTGACTCCAGAAGCAGAAGAAGAGCATCCTTTTTCTGGTCTGGCTCCACAAACATCACAACCTGACGGATACGGTCCACAGTGCTTGACGGAGGAGTCACCTCAACCTTGGCAGGATCCCGCAGAAGGCCACCTGCCAGCTCCGTGATGCTGTTCGGCATGGTGGCCGAGAACAGCAGGGTCTGGCGATCACGGGGCAGAGAGGCGACAATGCGCTTGATATCGCGGACAAAGCCCATATCCAGCATCCGGTCGGCTTCATCCAGAACCAGAATTTCGAGATCGCGCAGATCAATGAAACCCTGCCCCATGAGGTCAAGCAGACGGCCCGGAGCCGCTACCAGCACGTCAACACCACGGCGCATCGCCTCGACCTGACGTCCCTGCCCCACGCCGCCGAAAATAACGGCATGTGTCAGCTTCATATGACGTGCGTACGACTTGAAGCTTTCGTCAATCTGGGAAGCCAGTTCGCGTGTGGGAGCCAGCACCAGAACACGGGCGCCCTTGGGCGGCGCAGCGTGACGGTGTGTCAGAAGATGCTGGAGAATAGGCAACGCGAATGCGGCAGTCTTGCCCGTTCCAGTCTGCGCGAGGCCAAGCAGATCACGCCCGGCCAGAAGATAGGGAATGGATTGCGCCTGAATAGGCGTCGGCTCCGAATAGCCTTCTTCGGTAAGAGCCCGCAACAGGGGTTCGGCAAGCTGCAGGTCGGCAAACGTGGTCATTGAGCGAAGACACCTCTCGGAATACCACAGGGGTAAAAGCTTCATGCAGCCTCTGCCTCGCGACAGATCCTGCATGACGATTTCCTGATCCATCAACCGCCGATCATGCAACAGCTCTTCCTTCGAAGTCCGTCGCCATCATCGCACTGTTATCTGGAGATATATAAACATTTTATATGAAACTGATTGCACGGCTTTTTAACAAACCGTTCACAGAAACTGTACGACTTCTACATCATTTTTCATCGCAACTCAAGCGAGAGATATCGATTCACACTTCGAAACACATACATATTTGCAGATTTCATTCACCCGGAGAAAATGTCTGTCACAACAGAAAATTGGAAAAACCATCTCCCTTACGTCGCACATGCTTTTTCCAGAGCAAGCATCATCGCGCCATCAAGGGATGTTCCCTGAGATAACACGACGTTATCTCTGACACTCCGAGGGCACCAAGGCAAAATTTCCGACGCAAGGCTGCCCGAAAAAGCAACCCGCAACTCTGAAAAACCATCTTCCTTCAACAGGGCATCCACAAGCGCAGCAATATCCTGCCCGGCATTTTCGAGAAGTTTCACAGCAGCATCACACCCGTTTTTCGCATTCCGCAAAACGAGCGGCGCAAGGGTGGCAAAGTCCGTCGCGGACGCCCCAACACTCCAGGTCATGGGGTCCACTCCCCGTTCCTCCAGATAATGCCTTACAGAAACAGAAAGATCGGTTTTCCTTAACCGGCCGTCAGATGCAGCAAGCATGTGTCGAACAGCCGCAAGGCCGATCTGCGCGCCTCCTCCCTCATCCCCCTGCGGAAAACCCCACCCTCCGACACGATGGTTACGATCACCACAGAGCGCATAACCAACACTGCCTGTACCTATGGCGACAATCGCGCCATCCCTGCCGCCATGCGCTCCAAGGCACGAGGTATAGGCATCTGTCCGAACGTCAAAAATCGTTAGATATGAAAGAATTTCTTTCAGTCTTTCCGGTCGTCCCGCCACTTCCGCACCAGCAGCGCCCGCGGCGGCAATCCATTTAACCGTTCCATCACGCAAGACATTGTCCGCAAGGCCAGCAGCCCGCATTGCATCCAGCAACGCAGTCTCCATGGATTTTGCCGCCTGTTCAACGGAAGTTGCTACGTTGCCAGGCCCGCCACGTCCCTCGCCAAGCACTTCTCCGGAAGACGTCGCAAGGCGCAAGACTGTCTTGGTCGCCCCGGCATCCATCGCGACCAGAAGCGTTACCCTCTTGGTCAACGACCCTTGCCGAGACGAAAAAGCGCCTGCTCTCCAAAAAGATTTGCAAGGCGGATCGACCGACGCCAGGGAGCGCGATCCCCCTCTTCATCAATCGCCATCCACTCATGCACGCGATAACCATCCTCGTCACAGAGCGCGAGAAAATCCCTGATTGTGCACGGATGAATGTTTGGCGTTGCGTACCATGGCGTGTGCCAGACAGCCGTGTTCGGCATCCGACCGCCAAGCAGGAGCTTCAGACGCATTTCCCAGTGGCCGAAATTAGGAAAAGACACGATGGCGTATCGCCCGATCCTGAGCATCTGCCGCAATACCTCGCGGGGCCGCTCCACCGCCTGCAAGGTACGCTGCAGCACGATATAATCGAAGCTGTCATCGGGATAATGCGCCAGATCGTGATCGGCATCTCCGTGCACCACGGGCAGGCCATGCGCAACAGAACGCGTGACCTCACCCATATCGATCTCGATGCCACGCGCGTCACATCCGCGCGTACGGAAAAGATGATCGATCAGGGTGCCGTCACCACTTCCGATATCCAGAACCCGTGTGCCGGGCGTAATCATCTTTGCAATCAGACGCTGATCCAGACGCATCTCAGAGCCCTTTCGACGTCTGGCGAAAGAGCCCGGCATGTTCCGCCGCCCCACTCAGGAACCCCTGGATCGTACGATCGAAATCCGGCTCATCGAGAAGGAACGCATCGTGTCCCTTGTCGCTCTCGATCTCGACAAAAGACACATTCGCCGCCGCCCGCGTCAGAGCCTGCACAATGATCCGCGACTGGGATGTCGGAAACAGCCAGTCCGAGGAGAAGCAGATGACGCAGAAGCGGGTTCTGGTTTCCCTGAACGGCCCGGCGCAGTCTCCGTCATGCTCCATCCCGAGATCCATCCAGTCCATTGCTCTGGTGATGGTGAGATAGGAGTTCGCATCGAAACGACGAACAAAAGAAGATCCCTGATGGCGCAGATAGGATTCGACCTCGAAAATCTCACCAAATGTTGACAATGCGCCGGGCGTGTTCCCGCCTGTGGTCGGCTCATCACATCGACGGACCCGCCGTCCGAATTTCCGGGTCAGAGCTTCCTCGGAAAGATAGGTGATGTGCGCCATCATCCTCGCCACTCCCAGCCCACGGGCCGGAATGGCGTCGGTTTCCCAGTAGCGCCCTCCGTGCCAGTCCGGATCGGCGAAAATCGCCTGCCGACTGACTTCGTTGAACGCGATGTTCTGGGCGGAGTGAAAAGGCGCCGTGGCGATCGGCACGGCTGCGAAGACCATATCCGGATAGGTCGCCGCCCATTCAAGAACCTGCATCCCGCCCATCGAGCCGCCGACAACCGCAAAAAGCCTGTCTATCCCGAACTGCTTTACCAGCAGCCGCTGCGCCCGCACCATGTCCCGGATAGTGATGGGGGGAAAGTCAGTCCCCCACGGCTCCTCGCGGCTCTCACCATTTCCGGCGGTCACCGTGCGAAGGGAGCGTGGACCCGTCGATCCCATGCAGCCGCCAAGCACATTCGAGCAGATGACGAAAAACTTGTCTGTATCGATCGGCTTGCCCGGCCCGACCATCCGCCCCCACCATCCGGGCTTTCCCGTCACCGGCTGGGTTTCCGCCACATACTGATCCCCCGTCAGGGCATGGCAGATAAGAATCGCGTTGTTCCGTTCAGGAGACAGGGCGCCATACGTCCGGTAGGCAATCTCGACCGGCGCAAGCACAGTTCCACAATCAAGCGCCAACCCTTCAGGGAATACGGCACGTGTGTGTTCAACCGCAGAGGGAATGACTGTCTGGTCCATCAACCCGGGCTTCCAAAGATTATCGCCACATAAAGGCCAAAATTGTCTGGATCAAGAACAAGACATCATATCTCTTGCCAGAAAGGAGGCGCAGACTGCACGCAAAACGGCGCAGGCCACAAGAATGCAAAAGCTTACACTCCTGTAACCAAAGCGTTTTCTCTCTGGCACAGACCGTCTCTCAAAAAAAAACGGCACTCTTTTGTGACATGAAATGGCGTATGAAAAAGAAGGCCAGGCGAGCGAGTCAGGGTTGTTCCTGTTCATGTTCACCCTGCGCAATCCGCTGCTCCACAGCCTGCCGCCACGGCGCGTCTTTCGGCGCGGCATCCAGCGCCTGCCGATAAAGAGCCAGACTGTCCGCACTGATCCGCTTTTCGGTCCGGACCTGCTCTTCCGCCAGCTCGATCGCCAGATCCGGCTCGAACCTGAGCCCCAACGCCTTGCGCCATGCGTCCATGGAAGCCTGATCATGCCCCCGCGACGCCTCGGCCTGTCCAAGCAGGATGTATCCCTGCCGAAGCTGTGGATCAGTCATCGACATTTTCGACAGGGCATCCCTGAGCTGATCGATCACCTTGCTTGCCCGCATGTCACGCGCGGCAAGCGCTTCCAGACGTGGCTGCAGGGGCTGGGCCGGAAATCCCGGATGCCCCCCGATTCCGTAGAGGCCAGCCGCCACTAGCGGGATCAGCGCCAGCGCCAGCAGGATTTTCGCACGCGCCGATCGATCCACCATGCTCGCAGGCGCCCGGTCCGCGACCAGAATCCGTCGCTGGATCTCAAGCTGGGCGATGCCGTGCTCGGATGGCGCGATCATGCCGATATCAAGGTCACGGTCGAGTTCGATCAGCTGCGCTTCGTGGAGCGCCAGCGCCGTGCTGCGTTCGTCCCGGGCCGCTGCCCGACGCCAGAGCGTAAAGCCTGCGGGCAAAAGGGTTATCGCACTCAGAAGAGCAATGCTGAGCCAGATCATAAGTCACACCCGGGGCAAAAGGCAGAAGAAACATTACCGGTCATCGGCAAGTTCCCTGAGACGAGCCTGTTCGGCTTCAGTCAGCGGAGTCGGCATCGCCGTGCGTCGGTGGAAAATCATGATGGCGGACACGATCCCGATCAGTAACGCCAGAACCGGCATGCCCCAGAGGAGCAGCGTGGCGATCGTCACCGGTGGGCTGAGACGGATGAAGTTGCCATACCGCGCCACCATCCAGTCGATGACCTGCTGGCTGCTCTCACCCCTGGCGACATGCTCGCGCACCACCTTGCGGAGATCCCGCGCCAGACCAGCGCTGCTGTCCTCGATCGACTCGTTCTGACACACCAGACAGCGGAGCTGCGCCCCGATCGCCTCGGCCTGCCGTTCCTGCTTCGGATCAGGCAGCATCTCGGACGGATCATCGACCGCCCACGCCATGACAGGCGCGGACAGGCAGACCAGCAGCAGAGCCGCCTTCAGCCTGAACATTTGCTTTCCACGGAACAGTGTTCTCATCCGCTCACAGCCTTCAGCGCGTTCTTCAGGCCGTCACGCACTTCCGGGCTATCGAGTCCTGCCGCGCTATGCCAGACGATCATACCGCCGGGCGCGATCAGGAAGCTTTCGGGCACCCCGGAAACACCCCAGTCGATGGCCACTCGCCCCTCCCGGTCGCTGCCGATACGGGTGTAGGGGTTGCCAGCATGTTTCAGCAGACCAGCGGCGTTCTCCGGCTTGTCCTTGTAGGCCACGCCCCAGATCGGCAACTGTTTCTGAAGCGCGAGAAGCGCCTCCATCTCCGCGATGCAGGGGATACACCATGAGGCGAAGAAATTGATCAGAACCGGTCTGGTCAGCGCCTTCAGATCAGCCGTCGCAAACCCCGTGCCTGGCGTCTGGTCCGGCAGCGTGAAGTCAGGAACCGGACGCCCGGTCGCAGGCGCATTGATGTCGTGCGGGTTGAACGAGCCGGTCTGCATCCCGGACAGCATTTTCCAGAACGCCACGCCACAGATTCCTGCCCCACCCAGCAGCGGAACGCCAAGCAGGAGACGACGGCGGGTGACAGCACTCTGGCCATCAGGGGAAGTCTGTTCATTGCTCATTCTGCTGCCACCACATCCGGGACCGGAGCCCGTCTTGGAGCGCCCACGCGCATGCGACGATCGGACAGGGACAGCGCCCCGCCCATCGCCATGATCAGCGCTCCGAACCACATCCACGGCGCCAGCGGATTGTAATGCAGGCGCAGGACATAGGTCGGATTGCTCTCCGGTCCATGTTTGTCGCCGATCACACCATACAGATCGGACAGGCCATTGGTATGGATCGACACTTCGGTCGTCGTCTGGTTCTGCGCATTGAAACTGCGCTTGGACGGATGCATGACCGTCACCAGATGCCCGTTGTGACGGATCTCGATGGTCGCCACCATGGCCATGTAGTTCGGTCCCGGCACCGTCCGCACATCCGTCAGGGTCCATTCATAGCCGGCGAGTTCTTCCTTCTGACCGACATGCACTTCGACAATCCTGTGCTGGGCCTGCGACATGACCGCCAGCCCCAGCACGCTCACGCCGACACCGATATGCGCCAGCGCCGCGCCGAACGCGGAGCGCGGCAGGGATTTCGCCCGCTGGAGGCTCTGCGCCAATGACACCCGGAACAACGCCAGACGACCGGCAATATCCGTCAGGCTTGAACCGATGATCCACACCGCCATCGTCGCGCACAGAATGGGCAGCACGCCCGACAGGCCGATCACCGTCACGGCGAACGCCGCCAGCGTGGCCAGAGCCGCCACCCAGAGGCGCTTGAGGACTGGCCAGAGCTGCGCCCGCTTCCATGGCAGCATCGGCCCGAAACCCATGAAAATGAACAGCGGAATGGCGAGAGGAATGGTCGCCGCATCAAAAAACGGCTTGCCCACCGAGATCGTCCTGCCGAACAGCAGCGACATGAAGGGCGGATACATCGTGCCGGTCAGCACCACGGCGCAGATCGAGCAGAGCAGGATGTTGTTCAGCACCAGTGAGCCTTCACGCGAGACGGGGGCGAACAGGCCGCCGGCCGTCAGCGAGGGCGCGCGCCATGCGAAGAGCGCCAGCGACCCACCGATGACCAGTCCCAGCAGGGCAAGAATAAAGATGCCGCGCGCCGGGTCCTGCGCAAAAGCATGGACCGAGTTGAGAATACCCGACCGCACCAGAAACGTGCCGGAAAGCGAGAAGGAAAAGGTGCCGATCGCCAGCAGGACGGTCCAGATCTTCAGCGCCTCGCGCTTCTCGACCACGATGGCGGAATGCATCAGCGCCGTGCCGGACAGCCACGGGATCAGCGAGGCGTTCTCCACCGGGTCCCAGAACCAGTAGCCGCCCCAGCCGAGCACATAATAGGACCACCATGACCCGAGCGCGATGCCGCAGGTCAGGAAGCACCAGGCCGCCACGGCCCAAGGGCGCACCCACCGACCCCACGCCGCATCGACGCGCCCTTCCATGAGCGCCGCGATGGCGAAAGCGAACGGCACGGCGAATCCGACATAGCCCGTGTAGAGAATCGGCGGATGGAACGCGAGGCCGGGGTCCTGCAACAGCGGATTCATGCCTTGCCCGTCGAGCGGCGCAGGCCAGACCCGGTCGAATGGATCGGAGGTCGTCAGGCAGAACAGTTCGAACCCGGCCGCTACTCCGCCCAGCACACCGATCACCCGCGCCCGCAGGGCCGATGGCAGGTTGCGGCCAAACGCCGCCACCGCCGCGCCGCAGATGCCAAGGATCAGCGCCCAGAGCAGGATTGATCCTTCGTGATTCCCCCAGACACCGGTGATCTTGTAGAGCAGCGGTTTGGTCACCGAACTGTTCTCAAGGATGTTCGCCACCGAGAAGTCGTTGGTGATCGCCGCGTTCACAAGGCAGAGAAAGGAGGCGACCAGCGCGATGAGCTGCCCCAGCGCCAGACCGGGTGCGAGCGCCATCAGACGCCGGTCACGCTTGCGGGCGCCCATCACCGGCAGAATGGCCTGCGCCAGCGCGAACACGCAGGCCAGCGCCAGCGCAAAACGACCAAGTTCGGGGCTCATACGGCCTCACTTCTCTTTCTGGATATGCAGGGGCTGGAGGCTCTGCCCCGCAGACCCCGCCAAAGGCTCGCCTCTGGAAACCTTGCGTGATTATGGATGAGGTGGAAGTCAGCGCCTTCCTGTGACCGACGAGGCCGGGCGTACGCTTCCGCCGGAAAAAGACATTCGGAAACCAGAGAAAGGGAAGGCATCAGTTCTTCCCGACCGCCGTATCCTTGCCGGTCATGGCGTTCCAGCTTGCGGCATCGGGCGGTGGTCCGAATTTCGGGTTCCATTTTCCCGACTTCTGCAACGCCTCCGCCACTTCTTTCGGCATGTAGGTCTCGTCATGCTTGGCCAGCACTTCGGACGCCACAAAGGTCTTATCCGGCGCCATGGAGCCGACAGCCACCACGCTCTGCCCCTCGCGGAACAGGTCCGGCAGAATACCCTCAAAGCGCACGGTCACCGCCGCCTGCCCGTCCGTCACCTGAAACAGGTTGATGGGCGTTTCGCCCTGACGCTCACGCTTCACCGAGCCTGCCACGACCATGCCGCCAAGCCGGACCGTGCGGTCCGCCGCCGGAGGATGGTCCACCATCTGAGACGGCGCCATGAAAAGCTGGATGTTGGAGGAAAAGGCCGAAAGCGTCAGACCGGCGGCAGTGCCAAGGCCGGCCACACACGCGATCACAAGCCAGAGACGACGGGTCTTGCGTTTCATGCGCGTTTTCCTCCCTGCGACCGCCCCCGGGTTGCCTCCAGCGACGCCAGCTTCACACGATCCCGTTTCAGGCGTAGCGCCGCGCCAACGGAAAGGATGATGGCCAGACTGCCAGCCAGTCCATAGGACGCCAGAATATAGGGCAGATGGGTCATGCGGAAGCCTCCCCGGATGCGGCACGACGCGGGCTTGAGAGCAGACTGCGGATACGGCTCTCCATCACACCCGCCCGCAGACGCGCGACAACAATCGCAGCGAACCCCAGCGTGAAACCAAGAGTGGAAATCAGCAGAGGCCAGAGCATGGCGTGCGACATGGTTGGCGCGCCGCTCAGCGTGATGCTGGCGGGCTGATGCAGCGTGTTCCACCACTGTACACTGAATTTGATGATCGGCAGATCCACCGCCCCGGCCAGCGCCAGAATGGCCGCCGCCCGGTAGCCGCGCTGCTGGTCGTCGAACGCATGGATCAGGGCGATGTGGCCGAGATAAAGAAAGAACAGCACCAGCACGGAGGTCAGCCGGGCGTCCCAGACCCACCATGTGCCCCACATCGGCTTGCCCCACAGCGACCCGGTCGCCAGACACGTCGCCGTCACGCAGGCGCCGACCGGACCGATTTCAACCGCCGCGAGATCGGCGAGGGGGTGCTTCCACACCAGAGACAGCACGGAGCAGACGGCCAGCGCGAAATACCCCGAGGACGACAGCCAGGCGCAGGGAACATGCACATACATGATGCGCACAGAATCACCCTGCTGCCAGTCGGCAGGCGAGAAGAACAGCCCCCAGCCAAGACCGGTCAGCGTGACGAGCACGGCGGACCATGTCAGCCAGGGCTGGATCCTGTCGCCCAGACGCAGGAAGCGGCCGGGGTTGGCATAGCGGTGAAACAGGGCTCCGGCCCGCTCTGTCAGTGTCGGCGTCGCGCTCAAGGTCCGTCCGTTCATTGGCAGGGCGCATCAATACGCCCATGTGGGTAAACCATTCCTTATGGCGCACCGTCCGCGAGCACGGAAGACGGCACGCAATCAGGCCCTGATGATTCATGCAGGGGGTCGTGCGGGCTGTCTTCCTACACTATCATGCGGATATTGGCACGGGGTGCCCGCTGCATGGGCGGCACTCCCTCCTTTCAACCCGGAGTCCCCTATGCTGTTCGCCATCATCTGCACTGACAAACCCGGCCAGTTCGAAACCCGTTCGGCCACACGGCCGGATCACCTCGCGTTTCTCAAGACCTATGTCGATCGCATCCAGTTCGCCGGACCGATGATGGGACCGGACGGCAAGCCTTCCGGCAGCATCGTCATGCTGGAAGCCACCGACAGGGCGGAAGCGGAAGGCTTCGCCGCCGCCGACCCCTATGCAAAGGTCGGTCTGTTCGAAAGCGTTGTCATCCGCCCCCTGCGCACGGTTTTCCGTGACGGAAAACTGGCCGAATGAGCCGGCACTACTGGCTCGTCAAATCGGAGCCCGACGCCTTCTCATGGGACGAGCAGGTCGCCAATGACATCGAGCCATGGACCGGCGTTCGCAACCATCAGGCCAAGAAAAACCTCGCGACCATGAAGAAGGGCGATCTGGCGTTCTTCTATCACTCGAATGTCGGACGCGAGATTGTCGGCGTAGTCGAAGTTGTGAAAGAGGCTTACCCTGATCCATCAGCCGAAAGCGGGTCATGGGTCTGCGTGGATGTGAAGGCCGTCGGCCCCATGCCGCGCCCGGTCACGCTTGCGGAAATCAAGGCGTCCTCCGAACTCGAAGACCTTGCGCTGGTCAGGCAGTCCCGACTCTCGGTCGTGCCCGTATCGGAAGAACACTGGGACATTCTGTGCGGGATGGGGGGCTGGCCGGTCTGACGTGGCCTTCAAGGGCTTCGCCCCAAGCCTCACAAAGAGACGCAGCCCCTTTGATTCCTCTATTTTAATATAAGAGGTGAAGGGATCTGTGATCCCTTCCGGGCGCAGGGCAAGAGCCCTGCTTTCTCTACCTGTTTGCCAATCCGTAAACGTACAAGACAGGCTTTATCCTGCGCCGGGGTGGAAACGAACACCCCATCCGTCTCAGCCTTTTGTATCGTCAGAAGCAAGGCCGGGCAGCCCTCCTCCCCCAGCACCCGATTTCATACCCGACCACAGAAGGTTCGCGTGGCTGCCTCGGAAACGGCCCACATACAGCTTCCCGATCGCTATCATTCCAACAGAGCAGACGGAGGGCTGAAGCGAAGCTGTTTGTCATAAAGTGTAAAAATCCGCCGGTAATGGGAGGTATGCGCTTCGCTAAAAGCAAAGGCTGTTTTACTGTCCCCGGGTTTGTTCGCTGGCCCGGAACAAACGGTCACACAGGAAGCAGAATGACTATCGCCCGTAAATCCGGACTTTGCGCAGTGGGCCTGATCCTTGCAGGTCTCTCCTCTCAGGCACAGGCCAACCAGACAGCGGCCCCTCCCTCAGTCGTCAGAATGACCACAACTGATCGCGCCATGGTTGATGATCTGGAGCATCGTACCTTTCTCTGGTTCTGGGAGGCGGCCGACCCACAGACGGGACTGATTCCCGACCGCTACCCTTCCCCACAGACCTTCGATAGTGTCGCGTCCATCGGCTTCGGCCTGACGGCGTACGGCATCGGGGCGGAGCGTCACTACATTACACGCGAGCAGGCCGCCGAGCGCACGCTGACAACCCTGCGTTATCTGTCCCGCCTGCCGGAGAATGACACCAGGGATCAGACATCCGGCTTTCATGGATTTTTCTACCACTTCCTCGATCCGAAAACAGGGCTGCGCCTGAACCCGGACATCGAGCTTTCCAGCATAGACACCGCGCTTCTGATGCAGGGCATTCTGTTTTCCCAGAGTTTCTATGATCGAAACACGCCGCAGGAAACGGAAATCCGCAGTCTGGCCAAAACTCTTTACAAACGGGTCGACTGGCGGTGGATGAAGCGCCCCGACAACCGCCTGAGCATGGGCTGGGGACCGGAACATCAGTTCATCTCGAACTACTGGGAAGGCTACAGCGAAGGCATGATGGCCTACATTCTCGGGCTCGGTTCGCCCGAGCAGGATCATGCCCTGACCCCGGCATCATGGCAGGCGTGGCTCAGCACCAATGACAGGCGCTGGGGTGAGTATTACGGCCAGACCTTTCTGAACTTTGCACCGCTCTTCGGGCATCAGTACAGCCACGCCTGGATCGATTTTCGCGGCATTCAGGATGAATGGGTCCGTGGGAAAAGCGTTGATTATTTCGAGAACAGTCGTCGGGCTGTCTATGCGCAACGCGCTTACGCCATGGCCAACCCTGGCGGCTGGCATGATTACAGCGCGACTGTCTGGGGACTGACCGCCTCCGATGGCCCCGGTGAAATCACGCAGAAGGTGGACGGCAAGGACAAACGCTTCATGTCGTATGTCGCTCGTGGCACAGGTCGGGACTATGTGCAGGATGACGGAACGATCGCACCGACCGCCGCCGCAGGGTCCATTGCCTTTGCTCCCGAAATCGTAGTTCCCGCCATACGTGAAATGAAAAAACGGTATGGAAAACAGGTTTATGGCAAATACGGTTTTGTCGACGCCTTCAACCCGAGCTTCCAGGATGGAAAAACATTCTGGTCTGATCGGGAATATGTCGGAATCGATCAGGGCCCCATTCTGCTCATGATTGAAAACTGGCGTGACGGATTTGTGTGGAATGTCATGAAGCGCAACCCGTATATCCGCACGGGCCTGCAACGCGCGGGATTTTCCGGCGGGTGGCTGGAGACAAAAAAACCTCAGTCAGAATAACAGGCTTGCAGAGCATCGTCTTTTTCTGGAAAGGCGATGCTCTGCGAAGTTTTTCGCAAAAACCCTTATCAAAAAAATTCATTGTTATTTAAAAGCGTTTTCGTAATCAGGCTTCATGGCCAGAGATAGACAAGCTTTATATAATAGGCGTTACTTTCCGGAATATTGCGCCCTTCCACGGAATGACTGTAACGGGCCGTCAGACTGAAATCCCATGAAATATTAAACATGATACCGGTTCCAAGCGCGACCTCCCGGCTGTTCGAATCATCCACATAACGATCCGCTGTCCTGTCGTATGTGCCAGTCACATTCTGCCAGTCGAACGCAAAGAACGGTTCGACAAGCTTGGTGGCTTTCCAGCTGAAACGCAGATTGCTGTAAAATACCACACCCGGCGAATAGCTGTGTTCTCCATTCTTGTGTTTTGTAGCCCCTACAACCGTTCCCACGTCACCATCGAAACTGAAATGCTTCCATTCATAGTCAAAGATAATACTTGAAATATTCGACCAGTAACCCGGCGTCAACGAATCCCGTGTGCCTGAGTTGGTCTGCATGAAGGTCTGTATGCCGAACGTGCTGTGTGAATTCGGCTTGAACCACGCTGCCGGCCCCACAATCGTCGGACCAAGCCCACCGTAGCTGGCACCATTGGCAAGAGTGTAATTTTCTGTCTGGATAATTTCGAAAGCAAAGCCGACATGGGGAATGGCGTCGAACGTGCGGAAATGCACATATTTCGTCATGCCGGACCAGGTATGACTTCCCTGCCCCGGCGTCCGCTGGCCGCCGGAGTTATAGTAGTTACCGGCGGCATTGCCGTCGCCATACTGCACGAGAACATTGAAAGGCTTGAAATCGACCGGCAGGTCATACTCGTGCGGACCAATGATCCCGAGCGTGACATCCGCAGCCTCCGCACTCACGACAGGCGCGAAGCTGAGCGCCGATACCAGAACACACGGCGCCAGCCGACGGCGCCAGAATGCGCTTTCTGTAGAGTACATGGATTTCGTTCCGGAATAGTCAGGAGAGCACGAGCCACGCTGTGTGACTCACGCAGTCCTTGTTGAAACCAGTTCAGATCAGCAGAAGATGAGGGGCAGAAGCGGATGACTGTGCCGCGACTTCTGCCCCCGTATTACGCTTCTTACTTCGCGGCCCCGTCGAGCGTGTAGGCGAGGATGTAATCGCCTGAACGGGTACCCAGCCCACCATGACCACCGGCGGCGATCAGCACATACTGCTTGCCGTCGACTTCATAACTCATGGGCGTTGCCTGACCACCGGCCGGGAGACGGTCTTCCCAGATCACCTTGCCCGTGGCGACATCGAACGCACGCAGATAGTCATCCGCAGTCGCGCCCATGAACAGCAGCCCGCCCTTGGTCACGATGTTTCCGCCGATGTTATACATGCCCGTGGGCAACGGCAGATTGGTGTGCGTCCGGAATGGACCCGTATCGCGTGTCGTGCCGACAGGGTGCTGCCATACGATCTTCTTCGTCACGAGGTCGATCGCGGTCAGAGTGCCCCAGACCGGACCCTTGCAGGGGATCTGCAGCGGATTAAGCCAGGGATTGGTGTAGGCGACATACGGCGTGCCGTAGTCAGGTGAAATGGCCAGAGCGTTGCCTTTTGCAGCCGGCTCGTTTCCTTCGCCCTGCCATTTCGGCAGCACGCCTTCCTGCTCAAGCTTGTTGCGATGATCGAGCTTGATCCGGAAAGGCAGATAACTCGCGTTGGCGAACATCAGCTTGCGGGCCGGATCGATGGTGATGCCCTGCCAGTCCACAATACCGTAGAAAGCCGGATAGACGATTGTGGTCTTGCCGACATGCGGTGGCGTGAACTGCCCCTCATAGGCCGACTCACGATATTCGAGGCGGCACAGCATCTGATCCAGCAGGGTGGCGCCCCACATGTCGGACTCCTTGAGGTCCGCCGGCGTCAGGCTCGGCATGGCCACAGGGAAAGGCTGCGTCGGACTGACCCGGTCATCGGACGCAACACCGGCTGTCGGAACAGGACGTTCCTCGACCGGATATCCGGGAACCGGCTGGCCGGTGCGACGGTCGAGAACGAAGAACTCGCCGCGCTTCGTGCTCTGCACCAGAGCCGGAACCGTCTGGCCGCCTGCATCCGGGAGATCGACCATCGTCGGACCGCTCGGAATGTCCATGTCCCACAGATCATGGTGGACCGTCTGATAGAGCCAGCGACGCTCACCCGTCACAATATCAAGGGCCACAGTCGCGCTGGACGTTGCGTCATCAAACGGACGACGTGACCCGCCCCAGTTATCCGGCGGCGCGTTACCCGTGCCGAAATAGACCAGACCAAGCTCGGGATCGGCCGTGTAAACACCCCAGGCATTCGGTGTGTCACGCGTGAGCATGTCACCCGGACCCGGCGTCCATGTCTCGGGAGTGTGGCCCGCATCCCACGCCCAGGCGATCTTGCCTGTCGTGGCGTCGAAGGCGCGCACAGCGCCTGAAGGTTCGAAGTTGGCCTGATTGTCAAAGATCCAGCCACCTGTGATCAGGCGGTTTTTCATGACCATCGGAGGCGAGGTGATGAAGTGGAAACCCAGCGGCACATTGCCCATGTAGTCGCGCATGGAAATGAAGCCGTGATCACCAAAGTCATCGCAGGGCTGACCGGTCTCGGCATTGACCGCCACGATGCGGGCATCAGCAACCGGCGAGTAGATGCGCTCACGGCAGGATGTCTGGATTTCGTCCGGAATGCGATAATAGGACACGCCACGGCAGGCGAGATAGACGTTCGAATCCAGATCGGCCTTGGCCGGCTTGGGATCGTACTTCCACTTGACCTTGCCTGTCCTGGCGTCCAGCGCCATCACCCAGCTATGTGGTGTGCAGATATAGAGGGTGTCCTTGACCTTGATGGGAGTCAGTTCAAGGTTGAACTCGTGGCCCGCATCAGGACCCGCGACCACGTCTTCGCCCATCTGCTGCGTGTCGCCGGTCCGTGTGACCCACGCCCGCCTGAGGTTGCCGATATTGGCCGGAGTGATCTGATCCAGCGGCGTATAACGCTGCCCCTGGGCATTGCGGCCATAATAGTGCCAGTCACCGGCGGGAACGCCATCATGCATGTCCGGCAGACTCGCTGCCATGCGATCAGCAGCGACCGTGCCGTTGATGGAGTAGGAAGAAAAGCAGCTGACAAGGAGCGCAAGACAGGAAACCGCCAGCGCCCCCAGCACCTCCCGCTTGTCGGTCAGCCAGACTGAGCCCGCACGCCAGACACCCGGGATCAGCAGCCACGCGCCAAGACCCACGAGCGTCAGAAGGCGAACTTCCAGTCCCCAGATGTCGAAACCGACTTCAAACAGCGACCAGACCGTCGCCAGCAGCAGGAACGCCGCATACAGGCGCATTGCCGTCTGTGGCTTGCGCAGCCCCAGAACCGCTGAGGCAAGCATGATAAAACCCGCCAGAGCGTAAAACCAGGAACCACCAAGAAAAAGAAGTTTAATCCCTCCCAACAAAAGAAATAATCCAAAAATTCCGAAAATAACAGAGGTTATTATTGACCATAACTTCACGCCATCCTTCTTCATTTTTATTTTCTTTCTTCTACAACTTCTATCTGTTTCGAAATTTTTATTTTTGTCTCGAAACAGAAAACTGCGCGGATCGATGACGCATTCACGCCAAACGCCATTTCCAAAACAAGAATTTAGAAATCAGAATCACAGGGAGTTGTTTTTCTTAACCCAAAACTGTATCGAATCTGATACAGTTTTGGGTGGTCAGCTGATGCAAACAGCGCCAGAATTTTTTTCTTGTGTATTGTTTATAAAAGAATAATTCCGGCCCAGCGCAATTTTTGCGCTTCCTGACAGCGGCATGAATTCCCTCTCATACCTCTTATACAGAATCCTGATACAAGACGTGACGGCGCCTTCAACCTTCAGGCTTGGCATGCGCCTCTGTATCGTGGAATTTTGAGTAATCCACCGCCAGACCACCAGTGGGTCGTGTGTGAATGATGTCTACAAAACGATGATTATTCAGAACCTTGTCAAACGCATAAGCCGTCCGGGCAAACACCGTCTGGCCCATGGCTTCATCCGTCCCCGTGACGGTCACAATGATCTCGGCCTCTTCCGCCTTCAGCTCTTCCAGTGAGCAACTGTGCAGGGGACTGGTCTCTGTCACCACATGCGCCAGCACGAAAGCGAAACGCAGCACCGGCACATGCGCCTGCACAAGCGTCAGAGGTTCGAAACGCCGCTCAAGGTGACCGTCATGCGTGACTATGAGTCGTGACAGCGCCACCTCGACATCCACAGAGAGGATAAGGCTGCGGCGACAGTTGGCGATCCGGATACACAGCACGGGAACACCGTTTTCATCCGACACGACCGCCTTGTTGCTGAAGATGATCCTCGCCCGAGGCCGTGCAATCCGGGCGAAAACAGCGCCTGCGGCAAGCGCATTGACCATCATGCCCAGCAACACCTCGAACGACACGATCACATTGGCGGCGACACCGCTCGGCACCATGCCGCCATAGCCAACGGTGGAAAGCGTCTGCACGCTGAAGAAAAACAGATCCAGAAATGACAGAGGGTGCGAACCCGTCACCTCACCTGGAACCAGCAGATAGAGACCGGCAAACAGGAGATTGACCAGCACATAAGACACGAACGCCCAGAAGGTAAAGGTCACCCAGCTTGCGGTCAGAGCATGATGATAAAGGTCTGACCAAAGCGCGTCCTGCACACCCACACGCACCACATCGATGTGCTTTTTCTCATCGAGAGCATGGGTCCGAAAACGGCGGATCGCTTCTTTTGTGGAAATATGCCGTTTCGTCTTGCGGTGAGCGTCCTCGGCAGATGGTGCGTGCGCTGTATCCTCTCGGGACGCTCCCTCCTGTCCTTCCCGCAAGGGAGCGGAACGCTGTTCATTCAGTCGCCGCCAGATCCGCTTCATCATGACCTCTTCAAGGATGAAAAGACACGGAAAAACAGGCCGCGCCACCCCTCTCCCCCCATACCGGCCTGCCCGGTTTCCAGCTACCGAAGCTTGCGCATGGAACCCCCGCATTCCCCATTTGACGAAAAATTCCCTATCCTCAGCGAAGCCGGTCCCACACGATTTTTCGGGTCCATTCGCAGATCAGACAGGGAATGCGTGAATGACCTCCAGCCGCAATCAAACCGCAGTCCGGGGCCGCATCGTCACCTTTCGGGACAATCCGTTCAGCGTTCCGCCGTCAGAGGCCCTGCTGGTGGAAGAGGACGGGCTGGTCATCATGGAGAGCGGCCTGATCACACAGGTCGGCGCCTATACAACACTCCGTGACACACTGAAGAAAGAGACGGTCATTGTCTCTTACGGCGATGCGCTGATCTCGGCAGGCTTCATCGACACCCATGTGCATTACCCGCAACTGCCGGTCATCGCATCATGGGGACAGCAGCTTCTGGAGTGGCTGGACCAGTATATCTTCCCTGCGGAAGCCGCGTTCTCCGATCCGCTGGTGGCGCGGGACACCGCCAGACGGTTCCTCGGCGAGTTGCTGCGTGCTGGCACGACGACGGCCGCCGTCTACTGCACGGTTCACCCGCAGTCCGTGGACGCCTTTTTCACAGAAGCCGAGCGGATCGGCGCCCGCATGATCGCGGGCAAGGTGCTGATGGACCGCAACGCTCCCGACGCCCTGCGGGACTCGGTGCAGACAGGCTACGACGACTCGGCAGCGCTCATCGGGCGATGGCACGGAAAAGGACGGCTATCCTACGCTGTAACACCCCGGTTCGCGATCACCAGCACACCGGAGCAGCTTGAAGCCGCCGGGCACCTGTTCCGTCAGCATGACGGGCTTTTCATGCAGACGCATCTTTCCGAAAATCTGCATGAAATCGAGACTGTCGCCCGTCTGTTTCCGGAGCGGTCTTCTTATCTTGATGTCTACGATCATGCCGGGCTGGTCGGTCCTCGCAGCATCTTCGGTCATGGAATCCATATCGGCGAAAAGGAGTTCTGCCGGTGTCATGAGAGCGCCGCAGGTCTGGCGCACTGCCCGACCTCCAATCTGTTTCTGGGCAGTGGTCTCTTCAAACTTTTCGAAGTACTGTCTCCCTTGCGTCCGGTGCGCACAGGGCTTGGCACCGATGTCGGCGCAGGCACCTCCCTGTCACAGCTCAGGACATTGGGGGAAGCCTACAAGGTCGCGCAACTGACGGGGCGCTCACTCCATCCGGCGCAGGCTTTCTGGCTGGCGACCGCCGGAGGAGCCCGCTCCCTGCATCTGGAAGACAGAATCGGCACACTTGCGCCGGGCATGGAAGCTGACCTGTGCGTGCTCGACCCACACGCCTTTCCTCTGCTCGATTACAGGACGTCGCGCTGCGAAAATATCGAAGAGCTGCTTTTCACGCTGATGACCCTCGGTGATGAGCGTTGTATTTTAGCCACATGGGTGGGCGGGGAGTGCGTCCACACGCGCGCGAATGGCTCTTTATACGGCTAGAAACCGCAGGATTCTGCGTGTGCAACAAAACTGAAATACCTGTGTCATTCAAGCTTCACGCCGTTTTTCGTGAGTAGCGATTAACAGGGCGTCATCCCACGGCTCCGGATCAAGAGAGAGATGACCCTGTCCTCCCGTTTCCTACTTCTTTCACTGACAGCACTGAGCGGAGCATCAGCCCTGTCAGTTTCCTCTGCGCATGCAGCAACCTCAGACAGCGCCGAAGTTGCTGCCCTGCGTCGTGAAATGGCCGAAATGCGCCAGGAGATGCTGAGCATGCGCTCCGAGCTGCGTCACCGGAACACATTCCCCACCAATCATGACGGTCGTCCGGCTTCCGATCGTGGCGAAGCGCATTCCTGGAAGAATGCTCGCGCAGCAGCAGCCCACACGCCGAACGATTATAACGGCGCTCCGGAAGCTGGCATCGGTTTCAATCAGCAGGCCAGGATCAACTATCACGCTTCGGGTGATGGTCGTCCGGCTTCTGATCGTGGCATCACCAGCTCGTGGGAAGATTTCAAGCGCGCCTCTGCCGGAACCGAAGTCGTACAGATTGGTGGTATGAAAATCGGCTTTCCTAATGGCCGTCCGACAATCCAGTCCGAAGATGGCAAATACGCATTCTCGGTCGGCCTCGCGTTCCATGAAGACTTTGGTGGTTTCATGGGCGTAACTCCCCGTCGCGGTGAAGCTACAGGAAAATTCAACAGCTTTACTTCCAACGCACGTCGTCTGCGTATTCCGTTCACCTTCCGGTACAAGGACTGGGTCGCCAACGTCACGCCTGACTTCGGTGCAGGTAACAATGACGGCACAGTCGGTCTATACGAAGCGAACCTGAACTACGCCGGTCTGCGCAACACCATCCTGACGGTCGGTTATTTCCAGCCACGCGTTACCGAAGAAGACGCCGAAAGCTCGAACGACTTCGAGATGATGGAGCGGCCCGGAATTACCGATATCGTGCGTAATATCTCCGCCAGTGACGCTCGTTTCGTCGTCGGTGGTCTGCACTACGAAAAACGCTGGTGGCTCGCCGCGTATTTTACGGGCCAGCAGTTTGGTGGACGTAACGGCAACGGTTACTATGGCGGCGATGGCGCTATCAGCGACAGCCAGACGGGCGGCATGCTTCGTGCCGCTGGTCGTCCCATCGCTACGAAAAACTGGGACCTGCATCTCGGTATTTCCGCCATGTCGGCTTTCAAGCCAAACAATGGAGCACATGGCCGCTCCTTCACCTTCAGCCAGCGCCCGGAAGTTAACCTCGGTGAGGACAGTCTTCTCGGTACCGGAGCCATTACGAATGTGGCTCAGGTCTGGGCAGCGGGTCCCGAAGTTGGCCTTCGCTGGAAAAGCTTCCTTATCAAGAGTGAATACTACCATATCGGCGTCAACCGCTCACGTGACGCATCCGGCCAGTCTCTCAGCAACCTGAACTTTTCCGGCTGGTATGTGGCTGCGAACTACACCCTGTTCGGTACACCACGTGCCTACAACTACAAGGAAGGCGCTTTCGCAGCTCCGGGCGTGAAAGAGAATCAGGAATTCAATCCTGCAACCGGTCACTGGGGTGCGCTTGAAGTCACGGGTCGCTACAGTGAAACGAATCTCAACAGCCAGCCGAACTCCGCCACAGGCGTCCGTGGCGGCAACCAGATTGTCTGGTCCGGTGGTCTGAACTGGTATCCGAACCGCCACTTCCGTGTCATGCTGGACTACAACCACTTCATCGATCAGCGGACCAATCACGACGGCCTGGTCAACATCGCAGGCCGCAACGGAAACTCCGTCGCTGCCCGTGTGCAGGCCGCTTTCTGATCCAGAACAGTCAGGAGAGGCGGGCAACATTCCGCCTTTACCGGATGAGCAGATCTGATTTTTCGGCAGATTTGATCGTCTGACACCATGCAAAAAGGCAGGGAGTGAAAACTCCCTGCCTTTTTGCATGGTGCTTCGGGCACACGAAACCGGCGACTGTTCAGGCAACGGCGCGGGGCATATCCTGCTGCGCCGAAAGCTCCAGAGACGCCATGACCACGGCTGGCGCATTGCGCTGCTTCAACGCTTCACGCAGCAAACAGACAACACCTTTGACACAATTGCCGCACTGCGCCCGACATTTTCGAGCCGCGTAGACCTCTCCGGGCCGCGTCGCTCCGGCTTCCACCGCAGCGCTTACATCGTGATCGGTCAGCCCGTTACAGGAGCAGATATACATCTACGCGCCTCATAGCCTCAACTTGAAGCCACATTAGCAGATAATGAGAACGCCTCGCAATAACATTCCTGTCACTCAGTTACAAAATCTGCGCCCAGAAGATAGGCTGCATTCGCTGTGCGGCATGATCTGACGTCAGATCGACCGGAAAGGAGGTAAATTCTTTCCGTTCTTACAAATATTTCATCTTTCGTTTTTCAGCCATCAGGAAGATATGTCACCCGAAACACTTGCGAGGGAAGCGATGTGAGCAACACTCCGCACATTCTACAGGTCATGGCGGCACGGGGGCATGGTGGAGCGGAACTCTATTCCACCGATGTCATACTGGGCCTGCACAAGGCCGGCGTCCGGCAGACAGTCGTTCTCCATCCGGATGCTCCACGCCTGAAAGAGCTCGAAGACGCGGGACTCGCAATCGAAACCGACATTCTCAAGCGCCCCGTCCCCTTATGGAGAAAATGGCGCATGACGAAGCTTGTGCGCCAGCTTGAGCCTTCCCTCATTCACTGCTGGATGCGGCGCGCAGCGGAGAGCATGCCCGCCAACGCCAGCCATCTTTCCGGCAATCGTCCCGTCATCGGCTGGTTCGGCAATTACCGCGACCTCAAACCATATACTCACTGCACGCATCTCGTGGGCTGCACGCCTGATATCGCAGAGCGGATGCGCGCCGATCCGGACTGGCATCCCGCAGACAACGCCACAGCGACAGACCGCATATTCTCCGCGCCGACCTTTTCCTCAGTCACACCCGAACCCGCACTCCCCCGCGAGGAACTCGATACGCCTCAGGATGCCCGTGTTCTGCTGACGCTCTCCCGCCTGCATGAAGCAAAAGGGCTCGAGACGCTCATTTCGGCCATGCAGCAGTTGCCGGACTGTTATTTATGGATGGCAGGCGACGGTCCGCTGCGCGCCGCGCTGGAGGAACAGGCAAGACAGGAAGGCGTGACCGACCGGATTCGCTTCGCCGGGTGGCGCACCGATCGCGGCGCTCTTCTCGCGGCGTCCGATATCTGTGTGCTGCCCTCACGCTACGAGCCGTTCGGAACCGTCATTCTGGACGCATGGTCCACGAAAACGCCTCTGGTGGCCTGCGCTGCGGCTGGTCCGCGTGCTTACGTTCGCACGGGCGAAAACGGCATGCTGACACCGATCGACGATCTTCCAGCACTTGTCAGCGCCCTCCGGTCGGTTCTGGATGACAGCACTCTGCGTGACCGGATTGTCTCTGGTGGATTGGCTGATTACGAGCACGGCTTTACGCCGCAGGCAGTCATCGACCGGTGGCGGGCAATCTATGACACATGCCTGTCTTCGGTCTGATCCCGCCTCCTTATCGCAGGCGGGCGGTTATCCCTGGATAAGATTATCCTGTGGGCGGCATATCGAATCAGCCGGACGTCGATAGTTACAATACGCAATCAATCCAGACTCAATGTCACAAAAACAGTCTTGAGTTATATCTTAAAACATATATATCGTAAGACATGTTTAAAGATCATGTATCCAGACATCACCCCTCCCGACACGCAGAAGGCGAACGCTCAAAAAGTCGCAGCCGGTTCGGTGGCGGTTCCCGTCACGGTTTCGGCAAAGGTGATTTTCCTGCCGGTCGCAAGCTCAGCTCCGGTGAACTGCAACTGGTTCTTCTGGCTCTTCTGGAGACCCAGCCTGCGCACGGTTATGAACTGATCCGTCTTCTCGAAGAAAAATCCGGCGGCTTTTACACGCCAAGTCCCGGCATGGTTTATCCTGCCCTCACCTATCTTGATGAGACCGGCCAGGTCACATCGTCTCCGGAAGGTAATCGCAAACTCTATACGCTGACCAATGAAGGTCGGGCGTTTCTCGAAGCAAATCGGGAACAGGCTGACAGCATCATCGAAACCCTGCAGCGAATCGGCAGCCGCATGGGCGAGGTGCGGGACGCCTTCTCAGGCGTCGACGACGCAGACCCACGCGCTTCCGACGAATTCCATGAGGCCCGCCATGCTTTCAAACAGGCCTTGATGCGTCAGCGGGGATGTCGTCCTGAAGAAAAGAGCCGCATCATCGATATCCTCAAGCGCGCCACGGCTGAAATTCTCAACAAACCTGAATAAATCAAAATCTTTTCCGTGGAGATGCGCATGAACCCCTTGTCGCGGTCAGCATCGGCTCGTGGCACCCACATAACGATACCATGATCAAAAACCGCCAAAATAATCAGAGAAATCTCTTTTTATTCAACTGGTTGCTGGAAATTAACACCATGACACCCACAAAGTGTCCGACATGGTATCGATAAAAATCATGGCATCAGCTTCAGTCAGTGCCACGCACTATGCCATAAAAAATAACTGCTTGGCGATACCGTTCGGTGCCAGACAGTGCCGGACCAAAAACCAAAAAAGCCCGCATTTCTGCGGGCTTTAAGGCGCTTTCATGCCGGGTGATGCTACCCTATGCCAGACGTGGGATCATTCCCACTCAATCGTGCCGGGCGGCTTGGACGTGATGTCATACGTCACGCGGTTGATGCCGCGCACCTCGTTGACAATGCGGCTCGCCACGCGGTTCAGGAACCCCATGTCGAACGGATAGACATCCGCCGTCATGCCGTCCGTGCTGGTGACGGCACGCAGCGCCACGGCCTGATCGTAGGTGCGGCCATCGCCCATAACACCGACAGTACGAACAGGCAGCAGCACGGCGAAGGCCTGCCATATGGCGTCATACAGACCAGCGTTACGGATCTCTTCCAGATAGATGGAATCCACCTTGCGCAGCAGGTCCAGCTTCTCGCGGGTGATGCTGTCGCTCGGAATGCGGATGGCCAGACCCGGACCGGGGAACGGATGACGACCGACAATGCTCTCCGGAATATCCAGCTCACGGCCAAGATCACGAACCTCATCCTTGAACAGCTCACGCAGCGGCTCGACGAGCTTCATGTTCATGCGCTCGGGCAGGCCACCAACATTGTGGTGCGACTTGATGGTGACGGACGGGCCACCCGTAAAGCTGACGCTTTCGATCACATCCGGATAGAGCGTGCCCTGCGCGAGGAACTCGGCGCCACCGATCTTCGCGGCTTCTTCCTCGAACACTTCGATAAACAGACGTCCGATGGTCTTGCGCTTGATCTCCGGGTCCGTCACGCCTTCCAGAGCAGAGAGGAACATGTCGGATGCGTCGCGGTGGATCAGCTTGATGTTGAACTGGCCACGGAACGTCTTGACCACTTCCTCGGCTTCACCGGCACGGAGCATACCGTGATCGACGAAGATGCAGGTAAGCTGGTCACCGATGGCCTGATGGATCAGCACGGCGGCGACGGAGGAGTCCACGCCTCCCGACAGGCCGCAGATCACCCGCTTGTCGCCAACCTGCTGACGGATCTTCTCGATCTCGACATCGCGGAAACGGGCCATCGTCCATGTGCCGGTGCAGCCCGCGACATTGTGCGTGAAGTTCTTCAGCAGCGCCGCGCCATGCGGTGTGTGGACCACTTCCGGGTGGAACTGCACGCCATACATGCGGCGTCCTTCATCGGCGATCACCGCGAACGGCGCCCCCTCGGACGTCGCCACGGCGCGGAAACCCGGCGGCAGTTTCGTTACCCGGTCACCGTGGCTCATCCACACCTGCTCACGACCGCCACGCGCCCATGCGCCACGGAACAGGGCGCAGTCCTCGGTGATCTCCACAAAAGCGCGGCCGAACTCACGGTGGTCGGAGCCTTCGACCTTGCCGCCAAGCTGGTTGCACATGGCCTGCTGGCCGTAGCAGATGCCGAGCACCGGTACGTTCAGCGCAAACACCACGTCCGGAATGGTTGGCGCGCCTTCATCATGCACGCTGGCCGGACCACCCGAGAGGATGATGCCACGCGGCGCAAAGCTGCGGATGCGCTCCTCGTTCGCCGTAAATGGCCAGATTTCGCAGTAAACGCCGCTCTCGCGCACACGACGGGCGATGAGCTGCGTCACCTGTGAGCCGAAATCAAGGATCAGGATCCGATCGGCGTGCAGGGAGGCATCGAGGGCGGGTGTGGCGGCGTCCTGATCGGTGGCGGACATGAAGGGCTCCTTAAGGCACGACATCGGGATGACGTACTACATTGCGGCATGCTTTTCGCGCGGTATAGGACGAGCGTGCGCCGACGTCACCCGTTTCCCACATATTCGGGTTAGGTTGGCATCTGCAACCCGTGTCAGCCAGAGGTCCCGTTCATGCGCTTTTCCGTTTCACACACGCTTCGCGCCCATCTGCTGATCGGAGGTCTGCTGGCCGGAGGTCTGCTTGATGGCATGGCCTTGCCCGCCTTTGCTTCAGCGCAGGATGATCCGCTCGGCGACTGGATCGGAACGCTGGTGACCGACAAGGGAACCTGCCCCGATCAGCACCCTTCCGTTCTGCAGGTGAGGTCTGAAAGGCTGTTCTTTGCGCCGGGCACCGGAACGCTGGTGCTGCGCGGTGTGCCGGACAAGAACCACAACCGCTTTCACGCCCAGCTTCTGCTCAAGGACATGAAGGGTCACCCCCTGCCGATGGTGTTCGAAGGCCATCCGGAAGGCGACACCATTGTCGGCGATTACGGCACGCCGAACTGCCGGGCGCATATTGTGCTGACGCGTCCTCAGGGGAGTGCGTGGAAGAACTTTATGGGAGGTCAGTGAAGGTTTCTGAAGCTTTTTGGAAAAAGCTTCACCAAAAACTTTTTCAAGTTAATCGGTTTCGGAGTGTGATGGCGTAACTACATGCGGATGACAGGCTTGCGAGGGGCGACCTCGCACCATATTCCCAAGATCCCTTCCGGCAACTGAAAGACCGTCCGCCATGAAACTGACCGGCCAGATCGTTCTCCCTGATCGCGTTGTTTCCGGTGAGGTGGTCTTTGACGAAACCGGCATCCAGTCCGTCACGCCGCGTCCCGATGCGGGACGGCGTTTCATCCTGCCGGGCTTTATCGACGGGCACGTCCATGGCGGCGACGGAGCCGACACCATGGACGGAGTCGCCGCCATTCACCGCCTCTCACGCTTCCATCTGACGCATGGCACCACGACCATCCTGCCCACCACCATCACCAGCCCCTGGCCCGAGGTGATGGACGCGCTGCGGGCCGTTGCGGAGGCGCGCAGGGCATCACCGGGGAATGGGCCGATCATTCACGGCGCGCATCTGGAAGGACCGTTCGTCAGCCCGCACAAGCTGGGCGCACAGCCACCGTTCGCCATTCCACCAACACCCGACCGTGTGAAGGAGGCGCTGGAGACCGGCATCGTCCGCGTCGTCACGCTCGCGCCGGAACTCGATCACGCCGACACCGCCATGCGCCGCTTTGCGGAAGCCGGTGTGCGCGTCAGTCTTGGCCATACCGTCGCCGGTTATGAAGAAACGGAACAGGCGATCTGCCGTGTCTGCACCGCTGGAGGCACCATCGGCGCGACCCATCTGTTCAACGCCATGGCCCCGATCCAGAGCCGCAATCCCGGTCCTGTCACCGCGCTGATGTGTAGCGACGCCGGGTATGCCGAGATGATCTTCGACACCCACCACGTCCACCCGGCCACGTTCCGTCTTGCGTCCCGCGTCATGGGTGAGCGGCTGCTGTTCGTGACCGACGCCATGCGCGGAACCGGGCAACCGGAAGGACCGAGCCAGCTTGGCGGACAGGATGTGATCATCCGTGACGGCGCCGTGCGGCTACCCGACGGCACTCTTGCGGGCAGCGTGCTGACGCTCGATGTCGCGTTACGCAACGCCGTGACGGTGGGCGGCGTGTCCCTCCCCGCCGCAAGCCGCCTCACCTCGACCAGCCCCGCCGCTTATCTCGGTCTGCATGATCGCGGACGTATCGCGCCGGGACTGCGGGCCGATCTGGTGGTGATGAATGAAGGGTTCGAGGTGGTGGAGGTGTTTGGGGGTGGGGAGAGGGTGGTTTGAGGGTAGGGTGCTTAGGCAAGAATGTGGAATGTGGGCTTCTAGGCGTGGATATTAAGCAAACTGCCGTTCGCTGCATTAATATCTATGAAAGCCCCAGGTTGGATCGAGCATTCATTTTGTCGGTCAAAAAAGCAATTAACCGGATGCTCAGCGGTCCCCCCAAAACAACTTCAAACATACCACTGTTATACGTCTTTATAGCTTGTCAATGAAGATATTCTCTGTATGTTCCGATTGATCAGGGATTGCTCAAACTTACTCTGGGCGGAAAGCTTTGTCACTACCGCACTTGTATTCAGCACTTATATCGCCATTGCGTAATGTAATATACATTATAGCATTTGTGTATTGGGGAACACATGTACTTTAATCTTAGCTTTCCCTGCTTGAATGCAGCCGTTGCCAATATTCAACTCAATACGGGTGAATTGATTTTTGTCTTGGGCGCTAACGGTACCGGCAAGTCAAGTCTGATGCAACGTTTCGTGAACCAGAATCCGGAGAATGTTCGCAAGATTTCCGCTCATCGGCAGACTTGGATGAACAACGATGCGCTTGAACTGACGCCGGCGACGAAATTACAGATAGAGATGAGTATAAAAAACGAAGATCGCCAAACGCGAGCTCGTTATAGAGACATCTATGCAGCACAACGCGCGAGCATGACTGTGTACGAATTAGTGAACGCGGAGAATATTCGGGCGAGGTCTATAGCTGCCGCGGTTGATGCTAATGACAGCGAAGGTGTCAACGAAGCTAAAAAAATCGAAGCGCCGATTGCTATTATTAACGAATTATTACGACAGTCCAACATCCCGATCAAAATTTCAATCCACGCAAATGAACGCCTGATGGCAAGTAAAGACGGTGGTCCTGAATACAGCGCGGCAGAGTTATCTGACGGTGAACGCAATGCGTTGATGATCGCCAGCGACGTCCTTACCGCGCCACCGGGAACGCTTTTAATCATAGACGAGCCCGAGAGGCATCTTCATCGCTCGATTATCGCTCCACTTCTTAGTCTGCTATTTGAAAGACGCTCAGACTGTGGATTTGCTGTCTCCACACATGACCTTGATCTTCCTCTTGAGTTACCGCGCGCACGAACGCTCTTGATCCGCGCTTGCGATTTCCAAGGTCAACATGCGTGGCAATGGGAAGCCGATGAATTGCCCGCAGACGCGCCAATTGACGATATTCTTAAACGCGACCTTCTTGGCGCTCGCAGGAAAGTGCTGTTCGTCGAAGGTACCGAAAGCAGTTTAGATAAGCCTCTTTATAGTCTCATCTTTCCGATGGTGTCTGTGATACCGAAAGGAAGTTGCCGAGAAGTCGAAAATGCCGTTGCCGGAGGCCGTTCTGCTGAAAATTTCCACTGGCTACAAGCGTTCGGCATTGCTGATGGTGACGGTTACGATCAGGATCAGATCGAAGCAAAACGGCTACGTGGCGTCTATGTGCTGCCGTTCTACTCAGTTGAAGCGATCTACTTCCATCCTGAGGTCATAAAGAAAATCGCTATTCGCCATACAGACGCTGTCGGAGGGGACGCAGCTGCAATTGCAGAGAAAGCTATCTTGCGCGGTATCGAGGGTATCGCTCTTCACACGGAACGCTTGAGCAAAAATATTGCAAAAAAGGCATTACGCAAGCTGATCATGGATCAAATTCCGAACGACGATGATCTTCTCGACGGACAAGAAGTCGCAGTCACAAATAACGGCCCTCATATTCACGCTACGAAAAAAGCAAAACTCGACAGGGCTGTTGTGGCCAAAGACTGGATCACAATTCTCACGCAGTGCTCAGTGCGGGAGTGTAAGGCGCTCGATAATATCGTTGCGACGCTTGGACTCCGCACAATCGCAGAATACGAGAAAGCAGTGCGCCATTTGCTTACGGTTGATAATGACGCGCTCGCATTTGTGCGAGGACTTTTTGGACTACTTCCTGCAGACCTTGAAATCTGATCGTAATTTTCCACGCGATGGAGCAATCTGGGCTTTTTATATGGTGGAGATTCTGTGCGCATCTGAATAAATCATGTCTACTCTACTATGCGGAAAGTTCTTTCGTAGAATTTATATCCGATACAAGGCAAAACTCGATACACTGAAACGCCGTCAATAAACAGAATCAAAGAGGCCGCGCCCCTTTGTGGGGTAGGGGGCAAAGCCCCCGCCATCAGCGTACAGGCAACGCCGCCTTCACCCCTTTTTCCCGGATAATCTTACGGATTTCAATCACTTTCTGATCGAGAGCCGTGGTATCCAGATCCCGCCAGGCGTCGAAAGCGGGCAGACCTAGCGCCGCGACGAAGTCGTCAGACTTTGCGAGTTTCCACTGAGCGTCCTTGAACGTCGGTTCGTTTGGCGTGTAGTGATCGCCCTTCTCGTTCACACCGCGCAGCATTTCGAGATAGGCCGCCATGCCGAACGCAATGCGGGCAATGTCTCGCTTGCTTTCGAGCGCCTTCCTGACCGTATCCGTCCAGAAGACCTGAATCTTCGAGCAGCCATCACCCGCAATCCGAAGTGTCTGATCGCCCATCGCTGCATTGGAGAAGCGGTGCAGCACACTGTCTCGATACTCTTCAAGGCTCAGACCTTCTGGCGCCCTGAGTGCAGGCATGACATCCTCGTTAAGGAAAGTCTCGACATTGCCGCGCAGATCAGCATCTTGCACCGCTTCCGCCACCGTGTCGCAGGCGACGAGAACGCCGGGGAAACACAGCATGATGTGCGAGGCATTGAGCATGCGGATCTTCACCTGCTCATAGGGCGTCACATCCTCAACGAACTGCACACCGGCTTTTTCCAGAGGCGGTCGGCCGTTCGCAAAGCGATCTTCCATCACCCACTGATGAAAATCTTCTGCAATCACTGGAAGATCATCATTCAGGCCACTTTCCCTGTTCAGTTTCTCATGGATATCGGGCGTGACGGTAGGGGTGATACGGTCCACCATGCTGTTGGGAAATGTGGCGTTTTCCTCGATCCACCTGGCCAGATCGGCGTCACGGGCGCGGGCATAGCCGAGGAACGCCTTGCGGGCGACATTGCCGTTATGCCGCAGATTATCGCAGGACATGACAGTAAAAGCGGGCAGTCCGGCCTCACGACGACGCCGAAGTCCCTCCACCACGTAGCCGAAGACTGTTTCTGGCCTGTCCGGATTCTGAAGGTCCGTCTTGACGTCTTCATCATTGAGATCGAACTCACCCGTTTTCTCATCCATGTTGTAACCACCTTCAGTGATGGTCATGGAGACGATACGGATCTCCGGATCGACGAGGTGTTTCAGCACAGCCTCAGGATCTGCGGGAGCAAGAAGGTAGTCTCGCAGGCATCCGATGATCCGCGTGGAGTGTTCCCCGGACGGAGCGGTTGCTGTCAGCGAGTAGAGGCAATCCTGACTGGTAAAGGTTTCAGCCTTCTTTCTGGATCGCTCGCTGCCCGTAAGCCCGACTCCGACAATCCCCCATTCCGGATCATCCTTGAGAATTGCATCAACATAGAAGGCTTCATGAGCACGAAAAAAATTGCCGACACCAAAGTGAAGAATGCCATTCTTTATCTTTCTGATATCGTAAAGAGGCCCATTCACTCCGGCCGGAAGACTGGAAAGAGTCTTTTCCGTAATCATGTTTTCCGTTCAACTCCACATATAATTTTTAATACCATATGGCAGAATGAGATATTTTTCAAATAACGGTGAATAATGAATTTTTAATTTCCAATAATCTATTATTATTTCATATTCTTTTTCATCCACGCGGTTGCGAATGAGCAGCGCGATGCCAGTTTCAGATTCTCGGCCTGCGCAACGTCATGAGCATGACGCACGAGCGCCGACCCCACGCCGCGCCCAGCCAGAGCTTCGGGCACGTCCGTATGCAGGATAATCAGGTTCCCGTCTGATTTCTGATAGTCCAGCCATGCCGTGATCTGGTCGACTTCCGTTTCAAAACGATTATCGGCCTGATTGTCGCGTATGTTCATAAAACCTCCTGTCTCGCCGGTTCCACCTGTCGGAAAACACGCGCCACTCACATAAACGCCTGACCGGGAGAGAGTTTCTGCAGCCCCAAAAAGACTGTGTGTCTCGATGCTTCCGGTCTTGATCCTGAAGTGCGACAAACATATCACTTTTTCGTCGTAAAGCGGACAGGCGGTATTTTATGGATGGACACATTTGAAACAAATGCATGAATTTGAGCGTAAGGCGTCAAGTGAATTAGAGGCCAGCCCAAAACCGAGAATGTGACCAGTCCATGAACAGCACCTCCGCGTCAGACACGTCCCAGCCAGTTTCCGGAGAACACCGGCGTACACCGCATCCTGTGCGGGCCATCATTCAGGTCACCAGCGGAAACATGCTGGAAATGTACGACTTTATGGTGTTCGGTTATTACGCGGCGGCCATTGGCGCGGCTTTTTTTCCTTCGAAAGATCCGTCAGCCCAGCTTTTGCAGTCATTCGCGACATTCGGCGCGGGATTTCTGATGCGCCCGCTGGGAGCCATCATTCTGGGCGCTTACGTGGATCGGATCGGCCGGAGAAAAGGACTTCTGCTCACACTCGCCCTCATGTCAGTGGGAACACTCTCCCTGACTCTGACACCCAGTTATGCGACAATCGGGTTTGTCGCCCCATTGCTCATTCTGTGCGGCCGCCTTTTGCAGGGCTTCTCCGCCGGTGTCGAACTGGGATCAACATCCGTCTATCTCTCCGAGATCGCAACAGAAAGAACGCGCGGCTTTATCGTCGCCTTTCAGTCGGCCTCCCAGCAGGTCGCCGTGATGGCCGCCGCTGCAATCGGCGTGGCCCTGACGGCGTTCATCGCTCCTGAGCAGATGGCGTCATGGGGCTGGCGCGTTCCCCTGCTTATCGGCTGCCTGATTGTGCCTGTTCTCTTTTTTCTACGGCGTAATCTGAAAGAAACTGAATCCTTTGAGAAAATCCATCACCATCCGACATTCCGGGAAACGCTTTCAGCTCTCCTGAAAGACTGGCGGATCTGCCTGACCGGCATCATGATGGTTCTGATGACCACCACATCGTTCTACGTCATTACAGCCTATACACCGGCCTTCGGACACGCCGTTCTGCATCTGTCATCGCGTGACGCCCTGATTGTGACACTGCTCGTCGGACTGACAAATTTTCTGGCATTGCCGTTATTTGGCGCGCTGTCTGACCGTGTCGGGCGCAAACCTCTTCTGATTGGCTCAACACTCATTGCGATCGCAACGGCGTGGCCAGCCATGAAATGGCTTACAGCAGATCCTTCCTTCCTTCATCTGATGGTTGTCGAGTTATGGCTTGCACTCATTTACAGCGCCTATAACGGCGGAGCTGTCCCATTCCTGACGGAAATAGTGCCTCCCCGCATACGGACAACAGGATTTTCCCTGGCGTATAGTCTGGCGACCTGCATCGGTGGTTTCACCCCGGCCATCTGCACCTGGCTGATAGGAACAACACATGATCGTTCCATGCCCGGACTATGGCTTTCGCTTGCCGCAGCCTGCGGTCTGGTCGCCACACTGATTGCGCGTCCTTACGACAGGACAGGCTCTGCTTCCTGACACGCCATCAGTCAGCAACCAACACTTCAATTCATAAGAATTGCACCCGATGCGTATTCAGAAAAAATCCCTGCGTAACCTGCTTCTGTCTGGAGGCACTGCCTCCCTGTTCTGGTCGGCTCAGGCCATGGCGGACACGGGGGGCGTCGATGTCCGCGCTCTGGCCGAACTGGTGAAATCACAGGCCAAACAGATTCAGGCCCTGCAAAGTCGTCTGGACGCCATTGAACATTCTCCGGCCCGCAAAGCTCCAGCGCCATCACCACACCATCAGGATGTCGCTGAAGTGACCCAGGCCCATGTACGGATGCCTATTCATGGAGACACACAGACAACGCCTTCCATGGCCGCAAAAAAATCCACATCCGATCCCGATGTCACACCCGTTTTTAACGACACGACGATGATGCATGCGACCTCCACAGCGTCCGCTGATGCGGGTCTGTCATCCTACCCTCTCACGGCAGCAGCCCCTGGAACGTCGGGGGCTGTTTCAGCCATGCCCTCAGGTTCATCCCCGGTCTATGGCGTTGAATCCTCCATTCCCTACTCCTCCCACACAACGACAGTGAGAGGGCTGGTGCTGAAATGGGGACGGGGACTTCCCGCGATCACCACGCCTGACGGTCTGTATTCCATTCGCATTCGTGGCCGTATTCTGGCGGATTACGGTGCATCGTTCGGCTCCGATTACCACAACCAGAATGTCTCCCGCACCCGTCTTCGCGCCGCCCGACTGGGTGTGGAGGGCCGCGCCAAGCAGTTGTCATGGGTTTTCGAGGCCGATTTCGCTGACAATACGCCCACGATCATGAGCGCCTTTGCGACATGGAGCATGAAATTTGGTGGTCATCTGACCGAATTCACTCTGGGTAACAAATTCAACGAACGCGGTTTCGATGGCTCCACGGGTTCGGACGCCACCGTGTTTCTGGACCGTGATCTGGTCGCCAACACCATTGTGCCGGTCAAGGGATGGTACGGTTTAGGCGGAGCCTTCAAGATTTTTGGTGAAAGCTGGCATTTTGTCGCCCAGATCTCGGGCGACGATGTCAATTCAGTAAACAGCTCGAATAATCTGCGTGATGATCTGACCTACGAAGCCCGTGCTCACTGGATCCCCTATCGCTCGAAAGAATCACTGATTCATCTCGGCGCATGGGGATTTTATGAAGACGTCAAACCCACAGCGCAATTTACGCAGAATATCAGGCTTCTCGCCCGCACCGATGACGCCTTTTCCGCCCGCATCAATACAACACCTCTGGCAAATTCCCTTGCTGGTGGCGCAGAGTTTTTCGCAATCTGGAAAACGGCATGGCTTCTGGGCGAATATGGAGCCAGACACATGCAGTTCCGCAGAACCTATGACGGAGCGGACATGGGCGGACATGCAGGCACCATACAGGCCGCCAGTCTTCAGGCAGGCATTTTCCTGACAGGCGAAACCCCCAACTACTTCGCCCATACCGGCCAGTGGGCATCTCCCCGCGTGCTTTCCCCCGTTCTGGATGGGGGGCCGGGAGCGTGGGAAGTGGCGATGCGCGGCGACTGGATGGATGCGAAAGACGTCCCTTCAGGCGGCAATGCGTGGGTAGCGACGGCCGGGGTCAACTGGTATCTCGTGAATTATGCCCGCCTGATGCTGAACTATAGCCATGCCCATGTGAACAACCGCACCAGCCCGTACCCCGGCGTGACCGGTGGCAATATCGTGGGCATGCGGGCGGGTATCACTTTCTGAGTGCTGCCCGAACCGGCGCTTATGACGACAGCCCGTTCTTTGAAGTTTTTAACAAGATTTCAAAGAACGTCCCTATTTCACAAGAGGCTGTTCTGAACGTCCGAGCGCAAAAGAGAGCGGCAGACCGACGAGAAAGGTGATGCAGACCCCAAGAGGGACCAGCCATGGAAAGGCGATGCTGGCGCCTTCAGGATGAACGCTGGCGATCACCACAGCCATGGTCAGCACCGTGACTGCAAAAGCCGTAATCGCCACATATTCGGTTGCCCACCGACAGAGCAGGCCGAGCAGAAACGCTCCCAGAAGCGCGCCATAAGAATATCCGGCGATCTGGAAACCGAACAGCAGCACCGACCGGGCCGAGGCTGAAAATGCGCAGGCCGTGGCGATGAGCGCCAGCGCCCAGAATCCGGTGATTGCCCACGTCACGGCCCGGCTGGCGGGATGAGCTGTTCCGATCAGATCCGCAAAGGTCGATCCGGTCATCGCATTCAGAGCCGAAGACAGTGACCCCATTGTTGCGCTGATAATCCCGGCGACGAGCAATCCTGAGAGACCGGCAGGGAGTTCATTGACGATAAAACGGGGAAACAGTTCGTCCGGCGACCTGAATCCCAATGCCGGAAGAGAGAGCCCTCCGTGTCGTGCCCACAGGAAGACGCCGACCAGTGACAGCAGGGCGAACAGCACCGTCACCACAACAGCGCTTCCGATCATCGCCCATTGCGCATCACGCAGGGAGCGGGCGGCGAGAGCCCTCTGCACCATGAGCTGATCCGTGCCGTGAGAGGCCATCGCGAGGACCGCCCCCCCGACAAGAGCTGTCAGCGGCGCGTAAGGGCTTGTCAGAATGGGCGCATGAAATGCGAAGGGCAGCAGATGACCGGAGTGGGGAAGAAGAGCCATCTGTTCCGGCGTAAGCTGCCGCCAGAGCAGAAAGGCACAGAGTGCAGCCCCGAAGCTGTAGAGCAGAAACTGCGCCGCATCTGACCACACGACGGCACGAAGTCCTCCGATTGCGGTGTAAAGCGCGGTCAGTCCGGTCAGGCCGAGCAGGACAGTCAGGGGGGACAGCGACAGACCGCGGGCGGCGAGCAGGGCGCAGATGGGGAGCGTGGAGGCGAACAGCCGCACGGCTTCCGCCAGCAGGCGCGTGACGAGAAAGGTGACGGCGGCCAGTCGCTGCATCCGGCGTCCGAAACGCAGGGCGAGATACTGGTACGCGCTGGCGAGGTCTCCGCGCATGTAAAGCGGCAGCAGATAACGGGCGACCACGATACGGCCCAGCAGATAGCCGCCACCGAGACCGACGAACACCATGCCCTGCATGTAAGCGATGCCGGGCACACTGATGACTGTCAGCGTCGAGGTCTCGGTTGCAACAATCGACAGGCAGATGGCCCATGCGGGCAGACTGCGGTGCGCATCCAGCAGATCTTCCGGCGAGCGGGCTTTCTTGCGTCTCCACGGCACAACCCCGGACAGAACGAGCGACCCTGTGATGAGCGCCGCAAGCCAGAGGATAATGACGATAGGATCGAGCACGCTGATCATGGAGAAATGGGCTTGGGCAGGAAAGGCACGGCGGTCTCTGAATGGCTGTGATGAGAATGTGGAGCGTGATCGTAACGAAAGCAAACGGATTGCATGGAGAGGGCTGATGGGCTAGCGGCTGAAAGATGAAGCGCGCCCTCCTTTCCGTTCCTGTCCCCGGCATGCCGCAACGTCCCGGAAAACGGGGCTGGAAAATCGGTGTCTTTCTCTGTCTGCTCGTTATTTACGCCGCCGGTCTCTTTTATATGACCCGCCCCGGCAAGATCATGGTGCCGCCCATCGTCCAGCGGATATCCGTCAGGATCCTGCCCTGGCAGATGGTGATTCCGGATACCCCGCTTCCGGCTCCTGTCCTTGCCCCCCTTCCTGCAGTACGGATTCCTCCTCCACATCTGCCTGGCAGAAGAGCTGCCATAAAAACAGACACTGATCCGTGATTGCGCCAACTGTTATCTTTTTTTATATTTTGATCTATAAAGAGTGAGGTGCGTTATTATTCCCGGGTGCGTAAATGGACGACCAGATTATTTTCGACAGTGATGATATTGTTGTCCATTTTCACAAGGGCAGCTCAGACTTTCTTGTCATTACGTTTATCGGTATCGGTCACGAGGAAAGCGCCTCAACCCTTTATTTTGGAAAACCCGTTTTCCAGAAATACGATATTTCATGCATCGGCATTACAACCAGACAGCGCAACTGGTATTACTCTCCCAACATGCATAAGGCGCTGGAAGTCATCTGGCGCTACTCCGCAGGATACAGAAAGACAATCGCCATCGGTCTGTCCGCCGGAGCCTACGCCGCCATCAAATATTCAATGGTGCTCAAGACCGACGTCACGATAGCCTTTGCGCCTCAGCTTTCCATCGATGACAGGGAGACGGCTGTTATCCCTGAATGGGCGGCGCTATGTACATCGTCAATGCGTGGCATGGGGATCAAGCGGGAAGATATCAGCGGCGATATCTTCATTCTCCATGACCGACATCACCGTGACGACCGGCAGTCGGCTGAGACCATTCTCGGCTATACGCTTGGTCGTTCAGACGTTCTGGTCGGGCTCGTCAACGTCCCGAGCGCAGGCCATATTGTCTATGAGAGCCTCAAGGGCAGCAAAAACCTGATGGCGCTGATCGAGACGGCCAGTTCCACCCTCCCCGTGCGGGAGCGTCAGGCCCTGCTGGCGCAACAGACACGCGCCTTCCGACGCGAGAACGCCGTCAATATCTACAACCGCATTCGGGCCGGGTTTGAACGGCATCCGCTGCTGACATGGCAACTGCTTGCCAGCAGGCGCTTTGCGGATGTGCGGAAAGTTGACGACATCCTGAATGATGAAACGATATTTTACAGGCTCGCGGCCATCCTGAACAATCGGGGATACACCCATCAGGCGCGGACCCTGCTCAGGGCCATGATCCGCTACCATACAACCGGGGATTTTCGTCTGTATTCCCTTAAGGATGAGCCTTTTATCGAAGGCCGTCCCATCTTTCTGGACCATCGGGGGCGAACGCTTGGATACTCGCTGAAACGGCGTCAGTTCACGAGTTCGAACATCGTCTGGATGGAAGGCGATGCAGTGCCTGTCAGCTCCATTGAATATGATGGAGTCGTCTATCCGACAGTCTCCTACCTTGGAAAAAACTTTTTTCCTGAAAAACGGGAGGGCTGGATTTCGCTGGGAGCGACGCCGGGCAACCTGTCTGTGGTGAAACAGGGTAAATGCAGCTGTATCCTTGCGGAAGATGGAACCTTCGTCTCGATCGTGGCGGATTTCGTTTCGGGATGGGCACAGGAATGTCTGAGTTACGAGACTTTTTCCAAGATACTGCTGTAATCGACGCATCGCAGAAGCCGCAGGAGCGTCCCCGCTGCCTGCACTGTCCACCGCAGTAGATCGATCAGCCGATAAAAGATCTGCCGGCTGTATGGCGTCTGCCAAAAGCCTGCCATAATCTGTCCGTTATTACGGGTTCAGGAGCCCTGACAGACAAGGCAGTATTTCAAGGCATGCACAAGCCCTCTCTCACCATCGTTCATGTCGGTCCGTTCATGACCGGCCTGCGTGTGGGACCGAAGCATTCCGTCCAGATCAAACTGTCGAACGGCCTCATCAGACGAGGCCACCTCGTGCTCAACTTCGCCGACCGCGATGTCGCACGCGCCAGCTCTCTTTTCGGGAGCCGTAAATTCGGGCGACGCGCAGTCAACAAAGCGCTTCTGGCATTTTGCCGTCAGCATTGTCCCGACATTCTTCTGATGGGGCATGCGGACATGATTGACGCGGAGACGGTCGCCGCCGTGAGGGGCATCGTTCCGGGCGTGCGGATTGCGCAGTGGAATGTGGACCCGTTATTCGAGCCGGATAATGTGCAGCGCATCCGGAACAAGCTGGGAGTGGTCGACAAGACCTTCATTTCAACGGCGGGAGAACCGCTTGATCTGATGCGGGCCGGTGGCCATGCCATGAGTTTTCTGCCCAATCCGGTTGATTTTTCAGTCGAAACCGGACGCGCGGATCTGGTCAGCAATCTTCCCAATGACCTGTTCTACGCCTGCGGCCATCCTTCCCGTCCTCTTCGTGAGATCTGCGGCCGGGAGTGGAACATGGATGAATTCATCGGATTTGTTTCTTCACGCCTGCCTTCCCTGCGCATGGCGCTAGGCGGAATTGAAGGACGCCCGCATTTTTCAGGCGCGCGTTATCAACAGGTTCTGGAAACCAGTGCTGTCGGGCTGAATATTTCGCGACGCGCCGACTATTATCTGTACACGTCCGACCGCATTGCGCATCTTGCCGGCAATGGCTGTGTGGTGGCGATTGAACGCGCAACGGGTTACACGGATTACTTCTCTGAAGAGGAAATGCTGTTCTTTTCCGATCTTGATGAACTGATCGAAAAACTTGCCCGGCTCTCCGCCGAGCCTGACATGCGTATGCGCACCGGCACGGCAGGTCGCGCCCGTTATGCGGAGCATTTCAATGAGCAGGCAGTGGCTCAGTTCATGGTCGACGTGATCATGGACGAATGTCATCCAGAAGCGATGCCCTGGTGACGAACATGCTCGCCTCTCCCCGCGTTCTGATACGGTTATGGCGGGAAGACCGCCGTGCACTCCTGCATGAACTGATGCTCTTCTTCATCGGTTCAGGCTTCATTCTTCCCAATGAGCCCGTCTGGTCCGATGTATTCTATATCGGAATCATACCACTGTTCATCTGCGCGGCCTGTAAAAAGGACTTTGATCTTCGCTGGACATCCGCTCCCGCTCCCCTTCTTGCTGGGGCTGGTGTCATACTCTCTTTCTGCATCAGCACGCTCGCCAATGTGACAGCCACTTCCCAGATCGGCGCAGCGGCTTTCTGGATGTGGAATATCATCTGCACATCCATTTTTGTCTTCCTGCTGGCGGATGGATTTGCGAACCGGAGCGACTACCGAAACCGTCTGGTCACACTGATGATCACGGCAGGCATGATCAACATCCTGATCGCCCTGATCCTGCGGCTTGGTTTCCGGTCTCTCGAATGGCAGGGCGATATTATGAGAATGCAGGGGTGGGGGCTGACGCGGCATCCCATTCTGGGTGCCGTCATCATGGGCAGCGTCCTGCTGATGGCCCTCTCAAGGGCGCTGTCCCGGCACCAGTGGCAATACTGGGGCGCTGCCTGTGCGGCATTGCTGTTTATTCTCCTGACAGGAAGTCGAGGGCCTCTGGTGGGCATCCTGGTGGCGGTGCCGGTACTGGCGGGCATGCGGCATCCAAAAATCATCCTGATGGCGCTCCCGGTCCTTGCCGTCATCATGGTGATCGGACTCCGGGCGGATGTCGGAGTATTCCACCTGATCCAGGAGCAGATCGGACGCGGAGACTCCCACCGCTTCAGACTCTGGGCGCTCGCCTGGCGCGATATCTGGCACATGCCTGTTTTCGGACACGGCCCGGCATGGAAATTCAATACGCCCGACGAGCCGTTTCCTCACAACCTGCTGCTTTCCACATGGCTTTACGCCGGCGCTGTCGGAGTCGCGGCTCTTCTGATCTATCTGACTGTCGTGTGCAAAAGCCTGTTCATGTCTTTTGAAAAGAGCGCTCGCCCTCTGAGCGTTGCCATCCTGCTGCATACGCTGGTCAGTGCGATGACAGATTTCGCGCAGCTTGTGAAAGGACCGGCGCCCATGTGGTACATGTTCTGGCTGACCACGCTGTTCGTGGCGCAGATCAGTCCGCGGTCACCGGGAGAACCGGAGATAAAGGCGCCTCCCTCCCCTCCGGTTTAAACCCTTCTGTATGAGATGCGTGCCGTTTGTGAACAGTCCCGCAAAAGAGCCAGTTCCTCTGTGGCGTAGGGGTAACGCCTTGAAAAATATCTTATAATGCTTCCCCTGTCTCCGTGAGGCGGCCTCAGACCTCCATGCGCGACATACCGGTATCTCTGATCAAGCCCTCTCTCGCTTTCCGTGCAACGGAGAACTGATATTACCGGGGAGGGCTTGCGTTTCCGGGGCGGCTGGCTCATCTCCTGAAAGAGATACAGGACTTGAAAAGTCCTCTTTGGTGGCCGGGATGCTTTGACTGGCAGAATCAGCGCCAGTGGTGCGCCTGAAGGAGAGTTTGTCATGTTTATCGAAACCGAGGGTACGCCCAACCCCAACACGCTGAAGTTCCTTCCCGGTCGCGATGTCACTGGCGAGGCCGGGACCATTGACTTTATCGATGCGGACGCTGTCTCTGGACGCTCTCTTCTGGCTGAAGCGCTGTTCGAATTGCCCGGTGTCTCGCGGGTCTTCATGGGATCGGATTTCGTCTCCGTGACCAAGGCGGATTCCGAAGACTGGTCAGAGCTGAAGCCACTGGTGCTGTCTTCGCTGGTCGATCACTTCGTCTCCGGCCGGCCGACCGTCGAAGCCGGTGCTGCCTCGGTTGAAGATCCTGTGGCTCCGGGTGACGAAGAGATTGTCCAGCAGATCAAGGAGCTTCTTGAGACGCGTGTCCGTCCGGCCGTCGCCAGTGACGGCGGTGATATTGTTTTCCGCGGCTATCGTGAAGGCATTGTCCGCCTGAGCATGCAGGGCGCCTGCTCAGGCTGTCCGTCTTCAGGGGCAACACTCAAGCATGGCGTCGAGAACATGCTTCGGCATTATGTTCCGGAAATCGTGTCCGTCGAACAGGTTGTCGACTGATATACTGGAGTTTCCAGATAAATATGCTGAGCGTTCGAGGAGTGCATCTTTTAAACGAGATATGCTCTTCGAAGCTTTTTTGAAAAAAGCGTCACCAAAAGCTTTCTTTATGATTTTCAGGAATTCTGCCGGCAGCGCTCTGTCTGCGGTTATGAAAGCAGAAAGGAGCGCCTTCCCTGAAGTGGAGGACACTCCTTTTTTGTGGGATCAGAATTCTTCGTAAACAGCAGGGTCCTGACCGTTCAGTCGTCCATTCGGACGGGCCAGTGATGCAATGTTCTGCATATTTTCATCGGTCAGGGAAAAATCGAAGATCGATTTGTTTTCCATCTGACGTTTGTGACTGGCGGCTTTGGGAATAGGGACGCATCCCAGTTGATGGTGCCAGCGCAGAATAACCTGCGCGACCGACTTGCTGTGACTCTCCGCAATCTTTTCCAGCACAGGATTTGTAAGAAGATCACTGGCGCGACCGAGCGGACTCCATGACTGCGTCAGAATGCCGTGCTTCCTGTTGTAGGCACGCATGTCTTCCTGTGGAAAATAGGGATGAAGCTCAATCTGATTGATGCTCGGCAGAACGCCGGTTTCTTCTTTCAGCCGATCAATATGCTCGGGAAGAAAATTACAGACAGCGATGGATTTTACATAACCACGCTTCTTCGCTTCAATCAGAGCCTTCCATGCCTCGACATAAAGTCCCTGTTTGGGATTGGGCCAGTGGATATAATAGAGGTCATAATAATCGAGCCCGGCGCGATAAAGAGATTCCTCAATGGTCAGGATGGCTTCGTCAAACTTATGATGACGACCGGGAAGTTTGGACGCAATCCGCAGATTCCCGCGCTTGTGGCCGCTTTCACGAACAGCTTTTCCTACCGCGCCTTCATTCTCGTAATTGAAGGCGCTATCCAGAGCGTGGTACCCCGCCTCAATGGCGCTTTTCATACCATCGACGCCCGGATTGCCGTTCATCTTATAGGTTCCGAACGTCAGAACGGGGAATGTCAGCCCATCATTCAGCGTAAGTTCAGGAATGTGCATGGTGATCTCCCTGGTTTGATAACGCCCGATGTCCGAGACGGCGTCACGCCTGCACCGGGCATCAGACAGACGTCAACGCATCACAGGCGCATGCAAATTCATACGACAGCGTTAAGCTGTTTTATCACGATAAAAATATAACCTTCGACAGGCGCCGAAGTTTCGAAACGATATGGCGCTCAAATACCGGCCGTGAAAACCAAAAGAAACTCTTTTCAAAAAGCTTCAGAGAGTATCATGCAGGAAAACATTCCACCCAAGACGACTTCCAACAAACCATAACTCTCTCTGAACAATCACCGAAAGTCCGGAGTCGCTTCCATCAGACGGCTTACCAGCACGAGATCAGCAGGTTTATCCACGTCCACAGCCGCACGTCCATCCGGCATGAAGACAAATTTCCCCTGCGCCCCAGTGAGTTTCCGAATACGTGCAAGCAGGTTTTTTGTCGCCAGACGCTTCAGCAGGAACCGCAGCAGGATGGAAGGACCAAGCAGCCACCCCATCCGGACCGGGTGTTTGCGTTCCTTTTCAAGCTTCTGCCAGAGCATGGCGACTCTTGCGGAAGCGGGTGTACGGAACAGAAAAAGATTGCACCCTGAAAAGGCGGCATCGGAAAGACGGATGAAAGTCCGGCTGGTTCCAGGCACATCCCGCGTCACAGAAGCCTCGCTGGCGACACCGACGGCAATATCGGCTGTTCCGGCGTCATCCAGAAAAAACTGCACCCATTCCGGGCGCAGAAGCGGATTGTCAGCCGTGGTGACCAGCAGAGGAGTCCCACAGTCACGAATGGCCGCCAGAACGCTCGCGCTCGGTCCCTGTGCGGCGCTCATGGTCTCCACGCCGTCCGGCAGAATCCCCTTCAGAACATTCTGGTTTTCAATACAGACGATGATCCGCCCGACACTCGGCACAGCACGCAGCGTATCGAGCACATGCGAGATCATCGGTGTTCCGGCAATCGGGAGCAGCGCCTTGTGCGAAAGTCCGGCGGTGACGGCCATCGGGTCAGCGGCTCCTGCGCGTGACCCGGCCAGAACGATCGCTGTCAGCCCGGACTCACTCACGCGGCGTCACGGCTGGCTGGGCGGGCGGCAGGACGGCCACCATCGGGCCGGTCGCGTGGCGGAGAGCCGGTCAGCTTCATGACCCACGGATACCGCTTCGCCTGCTCCAGATTGTAGCCGAGGTTGAACACGCTGGGGCTACGGGGACGGGCGCGGGCTTCTTCATAGAAAGAGCCGAATGCACGGTCCACGACATAGCTGGTGATGCCGAAGTTGCCATCCTCATCATGAAAGTGATGCAGGACGTGCCACGCTTTCATCCGCTGGATCCATGCGGCCTTCGGTTTGTAGTTCAGATGCTGGATGCAGTGAAAGAATTCGTAAATACAAGTGATCGTCACACCCGCGCCAAAGGCGGTCGCAGCAGCCCCCCAGCCACCAATCAGCCAGCCCACGGGAATCGTCACGGCACCGATGGTGGGCAGAGTCGTGGCAGGCGCGCCGAACAGGACGTCCAGAAGATGCGGGTCCTGATGGTGGTCGAAGTGAATGCGTTTCCAGAGGGAAGCGGTCCAGCGGGACTTGTAGAGCCACTGTCCATGCAGAATCCAGCGATGCAGGGAATACCAGACAACCGGATAGACCAGCATGACGGCAAGGATCGAGGCCGCCGTTGCGCCCCAGCCTGCGAAGAAATGCGCGCCAAGGAAGACGCTGACTACAATGAGGGCGAAATACAGCAGAATCGTGGGGTAGGTCAGATAGGCGATCCAGAGCTGACGCAGATTCATCTTGCCCAGATCGAAGCTCCGCCCCGACCGGATGGTTGGGTTCCGCAGGGTGCCACTCATTTGTCTTCGTTCCTCAATAACGCGGTCCCGGCGGCCAATGCAAAGATGATAAGGCCGGGGACAGTCGCGACAGGAGCCGGCAGGAGACCTGCGTTGCCCATCGCACGGAACATGCCCTGCACAATGATGAACAACAGACCGGCGCCAAGGCACCAGACCGGCAACCAGCTCCTTAGACCGGTTCTGGGGGGTATATAGATCACCGGCATCGCCAATAAAAGCATGACGATCAGAGTGAACGGCCTGAGAAAGCGCTCGAACAGCGCGGCCCGCAGATATCCGGGTGTCTGGTTGGTGGCGACTGTGCCGTGAAGCGCCGCGAGAATCATGCCGGACGACAGGGGAGCCGAGTCCAGAGAAAGGCGCAGCATATCGTTTGGACCGAAAGGATTTTTCCAGAGCGCGTCGAGAACGGTACTCTCATTCGCAGTGGTGTCCAGTTCCGCGAAGGAGACCGTCACACAGTGAATGTCGGACAGATGCCAGCCGCTGAAGCTGTAGACGGCGTGCGCCGCGTGCAACGTGCGCAGAATCCGTCCGTTCGCGCTGCGATCATACAGATCGATATTGAAGGCTTCCCGTCCGGCCCTCGAGATATAGCCGACATGGGCGAGTTCACTGTCTGTTGCGGGCAGTCCGGTGGCTGATCCCATGCAGGCTTCGGCCACGCCGGCGGGAACATGGAACCAGAAGGGCTTGCCGTTGTCCGGAGTCGGGTTGGTACGGTTCCACCACGAAGCAAGCGCAAGTTCGGTCCGTGGCGTGATCTGGTCCTCCAGCACGCACCCGAACAGTCCGATAAGAAGCGCTGACGGCAGCAGCTTCCTCATGAATCCCCATGGGGAAAGACCGGCGGCCCGGAGAATGGCGATTTCACTGGAGATGGTCATCTGTGTGAACATCAGCAGCCCGGCGATCAGCGTGCTGAGAGGCAGGGCGGTCTGGAGCATCGCCGGCAGATGCAGTCCCATGTAGGTCAGCACGCCCCTGATGCCGAGCTGTCGCTTGAGGATCGGCGTCATCTGCTCAAGCAGCGCCAGAATCTCCATCAGGGCGATGAGAATGCCGCTGCACATCGCGGTGCGGGAAAGCAGGGCCCGTGACAGATATCCCAGCAGAACATGCCTGGGGCCTTTTGCAATGTCAGGGTCGCTCATCGCGCCGTCTCTCCTGACGAAGCCGCAGCAGAACCGGAGAGACGACGACGGCGTATCGGCAGAATACTGGCCCTGAACAGGAGCAGCACGGTACAGGCCACGCAGAACACCAGCGTCGGCAGCCAGATGACCAGAAGCGGCGATGATTTTCCGCTCGCGATCAGGCTTTCCCCGAGCTGGAGAATATGGTCGTATGTCACCAGCAGCAGCGCCGCCACGGCCAGTCCGGCGCCTCCTCTCTTGCGTTTTCCGATCACAGCCAGAGCAGTGGCGAGAATGGGGATAAAGGGAATCGACAGGCTGCGGGCCAGCCGGAAATGCAGCTCGGCCCGCATACTCGCCAGAGGGATTTCGTTGCTGGCGGCGGCATCGGACACTGCATCCATATCCGCATCCTGCGGTGGCTCCTCTCTGGCAGCATGGCGAACAGCATCGATCTTTCGGGCAAGCTCGCGGGACGTGAGTTCACGTTCATCATCGCCACGATTACGGAACGTCACCTTGCTGGAACGGCTGATCAGGCGTTCAGCATGATCAAAGGTGGTCACTGTGGGCTGCACACCCGTCCGGATCGTCAGAATCGAGCCATTGAACAGTTCGACCTGAACCTCTCCCTTGACCGTATCGGTGCGGAGCGTGCCGGTCTGCGCGGTGATATCACGTTCCTTGCCTTCGCTCAGATCGCGGATGAACACCCCGCTCAGCTGCGAACCGCCGTGACTGACATGATCCGCAGTCAGCATCAGGCGTGGAGAGGGCTCGGCGAACATGCCGGACTGCAGGACAGGCGCCCATCCGGCATGGCTCGCAAAATAGAAACCTTCCCGGAACTGGTAACGGGCGTGCGGCTGGATATAACCGTAGAGCAGGATCGAAAGCAGCCCGATGGCGGCCCCGGTCAGCGCGAAGGGACGACAGATACGGACCAGCGAGACGCCGCTGCTCATCAGGGCGTCGATCTCGTCGCCTTCGCTCATGCGACGGATGACCGTGAAGACGGACACGCAGAGCGCAGCGGGCATGGCCAGACCCAGATAGTGGGGCATCAGGTCGGCCAGAAGCCGCAGCAGGGTAAAGAAGGGACTCGCTTCGGAGGCGAGAATGTTCAGAAGCACCAGAAGCCGCTCAAGCAGCAGCGCGATCAGCACCACTGAAACGGCGATGACAAACGGCGGAATGGTCTGGCCCAGCAGATAGGTGTCGAGCGTTCCGGGACGGAGCCGGGAGGGTAGCCTCGCAAGTGGAGGCGTGTAGCGGTCGTTCCCTGGTGTCGTCACAGGACGGTCTCTTTCGCCGGACAAACTTCTGTCTGGACGGGGCGTGTGAAACGGGTCGTCCGGAAAGCATGTAGCTGGCCATCCGCCGCAAGACGACGGGACTCTACGGCGATCTGCCACATACCGCTTTCTTTCCGGATACTGATTCGGTTCCAGCCCGCCGCCCGCTTCAGACTGTGGCCGGGCCTGTGAGAGGCTGAAGTGACGCCAATGACCGGAATATCGCTGTCGGGAATCTCGCTGAACGTCCCCTGATGAGAATGGCCATGCAGGACCATCTCCGCTCCGGCGGAACGGACGGCCTGCGCAAAGCGGTCCACCCCGCGCAGCGCCTTGGTCCAGGCGACCATCCCCTTGCGTGGCGGATGATGAATCATCACCACCCGGCATAGCCCCTGCTCGCCAGCCTGACGGAGCCGCTCAGCCATCCTGTCGATCTGTATGTCGCTGACCCGGCCGGAAGCGAAAAAGGGAGGTGAAGGGACCGCCGAACTGACGCCGATCAGCGCAATGTCTCCAACCTGTAGAAAAACCGGGGTCTCGGCATCCGGCATCCCTCCGGCATCGCGCCACAATCCCGGACCGTCCGTCCAGGGCGCGCGGATCAAGGTGTCATGATTGCCGGGAATGACAGCGCGCGGCGAGGGTGCGCGATCCAGCCACCATCCTGCGGCGATACATTCCTCGCGGGTGCCCAGATTGGTGAGGTCGCCTGTAATGGCCAGCGCATCCGGCCTGCTGGTCTCGATATCACGCATGACAGCGGCGAGGGCCCGGGCTCTGTGAACATGGCGTCGGTTACAGCGCCATGAAATGATGCTGATAATCCGCTTGATCGCCCATTCACGGGAGGATGGCACGACTGCAAGCGGCAGATGGAGATCGGACAGATGTGCCAGAACGACTGACAAGGTGCGGCTTCCTGACCTGCCTGTGCAGATCCCTTGAGGGTCACGGTTCCTGAGAGGGGCCTTGCTCCCAATCTGCTGCATCGATCCCTCAAACCGTCTGGTCAATCAAGAGTGCTGAGGGTCGAATTATAGGCAACGCTCTTCTCTACACCAGAACGCATGTTTTTTCGAAGCCCGCAACGCCGTGGTTCATCCCATCAATTAAGGTCTGTGGGGATTCACAAAGAGCTTGAGATATGATTCAAGCTCTGGATGGAACGTTTTGTGCTGACGGACGCCCAATGGGCGCAGATTGAACCTCACTGTCTTGGCAAATTGACAGATCCAGGACGGAGTGGTCGAAACAACCGCCTTTTTATGGAAGCAGTGCTGTGGATTGTACGAACAGGTAGTCCCTGGCGTGACCTTCCTGCCGTATTTGGCAATTGGAGCACGGCCTTCCGTCGCTTCAGCGACTGGCGGAACACTGATGTCTTCAAAAGGATTTTCGATGCCCTGTCTGGCGATCCGGACATGGAGTATGTCATGGTCGATGCAACGATCGTGAAAGTTCACCGTCATGGTCAGGGCGCAAAAGGGGGACTCAGAGCCAGGCCATAGGGCGCTCGAAAGGCGGCATGACGACGAAGATTCTCGCGCTGACGGATGCTCTGGGCAATCTGGTGCGCTTTCGCCTGATGCCCGGCCAACGCTTTGACAGCGTGGACGTGCCACCGTTGATTGACGGTCTCGAATTCGACGCTTTCATCGCAGACAAGGCATTCGACAGCAACAGCATCATTGCCGATCTTGATGAAAGGGGCGCCACGGTTGTCATTTCCCAGCATCCGAGGCGCTCAAAGCCACTGCCGCTGGATCGCGAAATATACAAATGGCGTCATCTGATCGAGAACTTCTTCTGTAAACTCAAGGAATTTAAACGTATCGCGATGCGGGCCGACAAAACAGACAAAAGCTTCAGCGCCATGATCTATCTCGTCGCAGCTATCATTCATTCACGATGAATCCCCACAAACCTTAAACGCCATGAACCCGCAGAGATGATTTGCGTACGGTGCATGACCGCAGAGAGGAGGCAGGAAGCATTCAGAACAGCGCATGTGACAAATTTGCGATGCCCGTTTATATGACGCCGCTTACTTGCGGAATTTAAGCCGTCCGGGACGGTGGTCTGAAAAGAGCGGATTGCCGAATGCCTGAACGCGTTGCCCTGATTCATAATCCGCGCAGTCGTCGCAATATGAAGAATGCGGGACAGTTCGCGGAACAGGCCCGCGCCAGACTGGGCCCGCTTTTCCTGTGCCCTGAAGGCCGGAACGGGCTGACCGCAGCCGTCCGGGAACTGGCGCGACAGGATGTCCGCGTTGTTGTGGTGGATGGTGGCGACGGGACCGTCACTCATGTCATCAGCGCCATCCTGAATGCCTATCCTCGGGAGCGCCTCCCTGCCCTCTCCATTCTGCCTTCAGGCAACACCAACCTGATCGCCAGCGACGTCGGGTGCAGTCTGAGGGAAATGTCCGCACTCTCGCCCCTCCTGGAGAAAGCACGTCAGGGCACGCTCATGAACGATGTGTCATGGCGTCAGCCGGTCATTGTCTCATGGACCGATCCGGACCGGCTTCCCGTAGCGGGTATGTTCTGCGGGCTGGCGGCCTTCACCCGCGCCATCGAACTGGCGCATAATCCGGCCATTCTCGACCGCTACGCCCATGACACGGCCATCTTTGCGACCGTCCTGTGGGGGCTGCGGCTTTTTCTCCGGAAAGACGTCCGGAACCAGTGGCTCGGTGGCTCGCCCATGACCCTCACCGTGGATGGCGCCGCGCCGGACACTCACTCCCGCTTTCTTTTCCTGTGCACAGGGCTTCACAAGCTGTCCCGTGGCGTCTGGCCCTTCTGGCTTGATTCCAGTCCGACAGGCGGCCTGATCTATCTCGACATTCTGGGACACCCTCCACGTCTGGCTCGTAGCCTCCTCTCGGTTCTGAGAGGACGCATCTCAGCCCGCCTGCGTGCGTCCAACGCCTATCGCAGCGGCATGGCGGCAACCATCAGCATCAGGACACAGGATCGTCTGGTGATGGATGGGGAAGAGCTGGAAGCCGGGACGGATGGCCTGTTCCACCTGACGGAAGGGCCGCGCATGGCCTTTGTCCGATGCTGAGCAACGCAGCTTCCGGGCGGTCCCTGGCCTCAACGCGTGCGGCGGGGGTTGTCGCCCGGACGGTGGTTGCAGAGCTGACGGAGCCGGTTCCCCCAATCATCACCCACTTTGTAGAGCGCATGGTTGGTTCGGCGCGACCCGTCGGTGTCCTGTTCTATGGTTCTCTGGTCAGAACCCTCACGAAGGGAAATACTGCGCCGGAAGCCCTGTCGGAAGGCGTTCTGGATTTCTATGTGATCGTGGACCGGCAGGCGGACTGGCCTCGTGGCTGGCTGGCGCGTGCGGCGAACGCCGTTCTGCCACCAAACGTCGAATATCATGAACATGAAATCGACGGCGTGCCGCTCCGGGCGAAAGTGGCGATCCTGACCCTTGACCAGTTTCGGCGTCTGACCCGCCCTCAAAGCCGGGACACGACAATCTGGTCGCGCTTTTCCCAGCCCGTCCGGCTCGTATGGGTGCGCGATTCCGGGGCGGCGGATTCCCTGCTGCGATGCGTTGTCCGCGCTGTCGGCACGGCGGCCCGCTGGGCCGCCGCACTGGGACCGGATCAGGGAAAGCCGGAACAGTATTGGGAAGCCCTCTTTCGCCGGACCTACGCCGCGGAGCTGAGAGTCGAGAAAAGCGGTCGCTCCCGCAGCCTGATCGAGGGTGAGGAGCCGCGTTTCAGCCAGCTCCTGACGGCGTCATGGGTGGCCGGGGGGCTGGAAGCATCCGTCCTGCCTGACGGAGAGATTGTGCCGGACATAGCGCACGCGGAGCATCAGATCGCCCTGCGCCAATGGGCGATCCGTGCGCGACTGGGCCGACCGCTGAACGTGGCGCGGCTGCTCAAGGGAGCCTTCACCTTTACCGGTGGAGCACGGTATCTCACATGGAAAATTCAGCGCCATAGCGGTGTCGCCATAACACTCACGCCGTTTGCCGAGCGTCACCCGATCCTGTGCGCCCCTGCTGTATTGTGGCGGCTTGCCCGGGCCGGAGTTTTCTCGCGCTCGTCCTGATTGCGGTGAGGAGGGGGCCTTCTTTTTCTGGAAGAAAAAGAAGCAAAAAGACTTTTGCCTGTCTGGAAGTCAGCCTGTCGAACAGGGATGTCTTTTAATCGATCAAAGTTTTCTGGTTTTTTCAAAAAAGAATAAAGCCCCTTTTCCCGCCCACCGGGAAAATCCATCAACCAATCTCCGGCCCATCTATGGGAAAGCCACACGGTTTACTGTAGAAAAAATCAGGCAAAACAATCATCGGGGGACGCGCTGACAAGGCTGCGGACTCCCTGTCCGGACAGGAGTGTCTTTGCATGGCGCGGTCAGCACTTGTTCTCGGTGGAGGCATGGTCGGTGTCAGCACCGCATGGCATCTTCAGCAACGTGGTTACGATGTCGTTCTGGTCGAGCGTGGCGAGCCCGGACGGGAGACGTCCTATGGCAATGCCGGGCTGATCCAGCGCGAGGCTGTCGAGCCCTACGCTTTTCCACATGATTTCCAGAAGCTGGTTCAGGTCGCATTCAAGCAGGGAAATGACGTCAATTACCGGCTGTCCGATCTGGCCGCCATCGCGCCCAGGCTGGTGGAATACTGGTGGAATTCCGGCCCAAAGCGTTACGAGACGATCACGCGCGGCTTTGAAGCGCTCATCCGTCACTGTCTGACTGAGCATGATCGCATGATCGACGCCGCAGGTGCTGGAGATCTGGTCAGGCATGGTGGCTGGACCCAGATCTTCCGTACGGAAAAAGGTTTTGCCGATGGGGCTGCCAGAGCCCGTCATCTTGCCCGTGAGTTTGGTGTCGAAGGTCGGATTCTCGACAGTGCGACGCTGGCCCGTGCGGAGCCTGCCCTGTATCGGAAAATGACGGGAGGTGTTTACTGGCCTTCTCCCTACAGTGTGAAAGACCCCGGCGCTCTGGTGCAGCGTTACGCTGACCTGTTCGTCGCCGGAGGCGGGAAGATCGTGCATGGCGATGCCAGGACACTGGCGCATCTTGCCTCGGGCTGGACGGTCCGGACTGCTGACGGGTCGGTATCAGCCGAGCAGGCTGTCATTGCGCTGGGGCCGTGGTCGTCCGATCTGACACGCTCCATGGGGTATAAATTCCCGCTCTTTGTGAAGCGAGGCTATCACCGTCACTTCAAATGGAACGGCCATCTCAATGCGCCGATGATCGACACGGATGCCGGTGTGGCGTTGTTGCCGATGGCGCAGGGGTTGCGTGTGACTACGGGAGCGGAGTTTGCTCTGCGCGACGCGCCGCCCTCATGGAAGCAGATCATCAGGAGCGAGAAGCTGGCGCGGGAGATGCTGGATATTGGCGAGGCCGTGGAAACGACGCCGTGGATAGGCAGTCGTCCCTGTGTGGCCGACATGCTGCCGATCATTGGCGAGGCCCCGGCCCACACCGGGCTGTGGTTCCACTTCGGCCATGCGCATCAGGGCTTTACGCTCGGGCCGGCGACAGGCCGCCTGTGCGCCGAGATGATGAAAGGCGAGACGCCCTATATCGATCCGCTGCCCTATCGTCCGACCCGTTTCCGGTTCGGGCGGCGCGCTTTTCCTTTTTAGATCCGATAATAAATAACAAAAGTTTCTGGGTGCCGCCTTTTTTCAAAAAGGCGGTTTTTTCTGCGCCTGCTGCCCTCAGGCAGAAGCAGGCAGTCGCGCCATCGCCTCGCGGAAGATCTCCACGGCGCGGTCAATCTGCTCGCTGGTGTGCGTCGCCATGACCGAGCAGCGCAACAGCGGATGATGATCCGGTGTCGCAGGCGGCAGGCTCAGATTGACGTAGAGGCCGAGGCTGAGGAGCGTGTTCCACAGCATGATGGCTTCGGGGATTGTCTCAAGCACCACGCCGACAACAGGACTGACCGTCCTGCCGGTCGTCAGGCCGAGGCTGTTCAGACCCTCATGGAAACGGGCCGCGTTCTCCATCAGGCGTGTGCGGAGTTCCGGCTGGGCCTGCATGTCATCCAGCGCCGCCATGGTCGCCGCGATGACTTCCGGCGGCAGTGAGGCCGTGAACATGTAGGGACGGCAGTGAAGGCGCACCAGTTCCAGCTCAGGGTGACGGGAAACGCAGTAGCCGCCTACAGTGCCAAGGCTTTTCGAGAAGGTGCCGACAACGAAATCGACATCGTCTTCCACGCCAGCCGCTTCCGCCACACCGCGTCCGTTCGCGCCAAGCACGCCGAAGGAGTGGGCTTCGTCCACCAGCAGGGTCGCGCCGGTCTCACGCTTCACGGCCGCCATTTCCGCCATGGGAACGACATTGCCGGTCATGGAGTAGATGCCTTCGACAACCACCAGCTTCGCGCCCGGCTCGTCCTTGATCCGGTTCAGGCGCTTGTGCAGGTCGTCCGGATCATTGTGGCGGAAGCGGATGACCTGCGCGTGACCGAGGCGGCTCGCGTCGTAGATGCTGGCATGGCTGTCGGCGTCCAGCAGAAGATAGTCGCCCTTGCCCGCCAGCGTGGAAATCATGCCCAGATTGGCCTGATAGCCGGTCGAGAAGACCATGCAGTGCTTCTGGTGAAAGAATCCGGCGATATGCTGCTCAAGCTGCTCATGCAGGCTCTGCGTGCCGTTGGCGATGCGTGAGCCGGTCGTTCCGACGCCACGGGCCTTCACGGCTTCCACGGCGGCTTCAATGGCGCGTGGCGACTGGCTCAGGCCCAGATAGTTGTTGGTGCCGAACAGAAGGGTTTCGCGGCCTTCGATAATCCCGACGGTCGATGACAGCGGACGCTCGATGACGACGGAGAAAGGATTGCGCCCTCCCTCGGCCTGAAGCTCGGCAAGGCGCTGTTCGACGCCGCGGAATTTGTCGAAGATGCTCATAACCGATCAGTTGCCCTTCTTCAGGGAGACGATGCATTCGGCAAGGTCGTCGATCGTACGGATCTCGGCCAGACGGTCGAGAGGCACGGACACGTCCAGCTCGTCTTCGATTTCCATGACGAAATTCATGACAGCAAGCGAGTCGAACGCCAGGTCTTCAACAATCTTGCTGGCTCCACTGATGTCACGGGGGACTTTGGGATTGGCAAGAAGCTTGTTGATGATCAGAGCCGAGACGTCCTGAACCGTTTCACTCATTCGGGCACCTTAAAACAGTCATTGCGGAGGAGCCTGTGAAGGCATGTCTCCGCTCAACTGCGGGGTTATGGCGGAAAAGACGGTCATTCGCCAGAGGGAATGTCACGCCACGGACGCCCCACTGATGTGACGGACGGTGCCGGTCCGGTGAACAGGGCGTTACAGCGCCTCCGAAATCAGGCGGCAGACGGTGTGTTCTCGTCCAGCCGGTTGAAAGCGCCCGCCAGAAGCATTGTCTTCGCCTTTGCGCGTGTGAGCTTGCCGGAAGACGTCTGCGGCAGCGAGTGAGGCGGCAGCAGAATGATGGTGGCGTCCACGCCATGGCGACGGAAAACCGAACTCACCCGCTCGCTCAGGGTCGTGCGGGCTTCCGGTGTGGTGGCGCGGCAGTGGACCAGAGCCACGACTTTTTCCTCACGATTTTCTTCGACGGAAAAAACCGCGACATCATGGTTGCGAAGGCCGTCGATCTCGTTTTCCGCGCTCCACTCAAGATCCTGCGGCCAGATGTTACGGCCGTTGATGATGATCAGATCTTTCGCCCGACCGGTCACCACAACCTGATTATCCAGCATGTAGCCAAGATCGCCCGTATTGAGCCAGCCGTCCGCACTGAGAGCCTCGGCGCTTTCCTTCGGCAGACGGAAATAGCCGCTCATCAGGCTCGGGCCGCGCGCATAGATGGTGCCGACATGGCGTTCAGGCAGAATGGAGCCGTTGGCCCCACGAACTTCAATTTCATGGCCCGGGAGAACCTCGCCGCACAGCACGAACGTCCGCAGCAGGTGGGACGGATCGTTACATGGATGCGCCACGCCTTCCGTTTCCAGACGACGCAGATCGATCGTATCGGTCCGCAGACCCACATTCAGGGGCGCGAAGCTGATGGCGAGCGTGGCTTCGGCCATACCATAGCTGGCGACAAACGCGCGGGCATCAAAACCCTGCGAGGCAAAGCGTTCCGCGAAGCTCTCGAGAATGTGAGGGCGGATCATGTCGCCACCGATTCCGGCAACACGCCAGCTTGAGAGATCGATGTCGGCCGCACCGGAACGACGTGAGCAGAGGTCGTAGCCAAAGGACGGGCTGTAGGACAGGGTGCCCTTGTTGCGCGACATCAGATCCAGCCAGACATGCGGACGCCGCGCAAACTCACGGGTCGGCAGCAGATCCACGGTCAACTGGCACGCCATGGGCGTCAGGAAGAACCCGACGAGTCCCATGTCATGGTAGAGCGGCAGCCAGGAGACGCAACGGTCTCCTGTCTCACGGACCTGAAGGCCATCACGGCTAATGGAATGCGCGTTGGCCATGCCAGAGCGCTGGGTCACACAGACGCCCTTCGGGAAGCGGGTGCTGCCCGAGGAAAACTGGAGATAGGACAGATCGTCGGGTTTGATGGTCGGCAGCGGCCGGTCGGCAGCGGGCAGCTCCATCAACTGCGCGGGTGACCCACCGAATTTGAGATCGAAGCCTGCGATGATGTCGTCCGTCCAGCCCGCGATGATATCCGGCACGACAATGGCGGAAACATCCGCAGTTTCGATCATGCCCCGGATCGTGCCGACATACGTCTCGCGCCCCCCGAATGCGACAGGCAGCGGCATGGGGGTGGCGACAAGCCCGGCATACTGGCAGCCGAAGAAGATGCGGGCGAAATCGCCGTCACTCTCGGCGATGAGACCGACGCGATCTCCGGCCTGAAGCCCGAGCGTCAGCAGTCGGCGCGCCATTTCACGGGCCTGTTCGCGCAGCAGGCTGTAAGGCAGCGCTTCGAGCAGGACTCCACGCCCCGAATAGATGTTGTATCCAGCGGACCCCTCGGCGGCGTAATCCAGCGCTTCCGTGAAGGTTGCAAAATCACCATGGCGGCGCTTCTGACCAGAGGCGGTTGGAACGGGAGAGGGTGTTGTGTCCTGAAAGCCAGTGATGGTGGGCATGCTTTCGATACGGGATATGACAGTCATTCAGCTGGCCATTCTCAGGTAATATGACAACCACTTTGCGGGGCCGACGATGGTGAGAGACTTATCGCCGTTTCTGTTGGATTTGAGGCCTATATAATATTTTTGCCGTTTTATGAAAGGTTGTGTCGTGATTGCGGGCCTTATACCCCGGTCCCAGCCCCTGTTTCCACACGATTATGACATCCGGGATCAACGACGCTCATCGCCGAAATTCTACGCAACCTGTTGTTTTAAAATAATATACCTGACCGTCTAGTTTTTTAAGATCGCTTTGGAGGCTGGAGGCAGGCCAGCATGGAAGATATGAGAAGATCGCATTCCGGAAGACCACCCAACCAATGGTTTCCTGAAAATTAAAATGGAAAACCTTTAATATATACAACAAGATTCATAAAAAATCTTCTCCATGACGGGAAGTTCGTGAAATGGAAGGAAATAATTTTTGTTGCCTGTTTGTGTCTTCGTTCGGGCGGAAAACCACGGTCTGCGGTGTGATCCGAACAAGCGAGATGCTCAGACCATCGGGCATAAACAGGTCGAATGGTGTTCCTTTTTACTGGAGCAGCAAGACCCCCGGCACAGGCCCCCACCAAGGTGATGGTCTGCGATAAAGTCGTCGCTACACCGTTCCGGCCAGCCCATCCCCGGTGGCGCCATAACCGGGCTCCCGCTGCTTGCAGCAGCACCAGCAAGGCACCAGCGCCATGAGCGGAGCATACGGCGCACGCCGGTAATTCCCCCTGCACAACAAGCAGGCAGAACCGGGCCAGAAATGACTGGTTGAGACAGGCTGTGAGCGCCAGCCACCCCACTGGAGCCAACGTGTGCTGCGCTTTTTTTCGTATGCGCCACGACCCGGAGCCACCCCGACGTTCCGAATGGCGCGACCAGCAATCGCATCCATTCCATATGTCCGCAGGCGCCGAAGCGGGCCAGCAACGAGATCAAAGGCCGAATGACCGTTCATCGCGCGTAGGTCGGACGCGTACTGATGGACGACCATCTATTCAGGGAAGGCGTCCGATATCAGCCTTGCCCGGCTCTTTTTCAGGAGGCCGTCTGTTCTCCAAACCGATCCGACTCCGCTGCTCTTTGATCGAAGTTCCTCATGCGCTGCTGTGCTTCGCAGGCCACCCAAAACCCAATGGCTCAGACCCATCATGTCTTCGCAGGATGTCCCCTCCACCCATAAAAAAAACCTTGCGGCCTCCCGGATGAAACAATCCGGAAGCTGCAAGGGCTCATTCATGATACGGGAACCAGTTCTTCGGAGACCGTTCAGCGGCCTCCGTCCATAACTGACAATGTGCCGCCGTTTTAACGGGCGGCAACCATCTGATGCGCTGTGTGCGCCATAGCTTCCTGATTGGGAGCCCCCAGCGCATGGACGATCACGGGATCGAACAGGCTGGTGAAGGACGCCGGGTGGACACCCATCCACAGCGTGACCACAGCCAGCGGCACGAGCACCATCATCTCGGCGGGCGTCAGGTCACGCAGGAGGCCGACAGTGCCCTTCACGGACCCGAAAATCACATCGCGGTAGAGCGCCAGCATGTAGACCGCGCCCATGATCATCGTCGTGCCGGCGAGCAGGGCCAGCCAGAAGGAGACATGAATCGCCCCCATCAGGACCAGGAGTTCGCCCACGAAGGAGCCGGTTCCCGGAAGGCCGACATTGGCCATCGTGAACAGCATGGCCAGCGAAGCCAGCGCGGGCATGCGGAACGCCACACCGCCAAGCGCAGAAATGTCACGGGTCTCGGCGCGCCATGCGATGGCGGAGACGCAGAAGAACAGCGCCGCGATGACCACGCCATGCGACAGCATCTGATAGATCGCGCCGTCCACACCCTCGGCGTTGAGGGTGAACAGACCAACCGCGATCATGCCCATGTGCGAGAAGGAGGAATAGGCGATGACCTTCTTCATGTCCTTCTGCGCGAAGGCGATGAAGGCGGCATAGATGATGGCGATGACGCCGAGCGGCAGGATGTAGGGTGCGAAACGATGCACCGCTTCGGGAAACATCAGGACGCCAAAGCGCAGCAGACCGTAAGCGCCTGTCTTTGACAGCACGCCCGACAGTAGCGCCGTCGTCGGCGTGGGAGCCTCGGTGTAGGCGTCCGGCAGCCACGCATGCAGCGGGAACAGCGGCAGTTTCACGCCGAAGGCGAGAACGAAGGCCATCAGCAGCCAGCACTGCACGGACAGAGAGAAATGCCCCTGCATCAGCGCCGGGATATCGGTCGTGCCCGCCATGTTCCACATCGCGACCAGCGCGACGAGCATGAACAGTGAGCCGCCGAAGGTGAACAGGAAGAACTGGAGCGACGCCCAGACGCGCTTCGGTCCGCCCCAGACGCCGATCATCAGGCTCGCGGGGATCAGCGTCGCCTCATAGAACATGTAGAACACGACCAGATCGAGCGCCGAGAACAGCCCCATCAGCGCCGTTTCAAGGAACATGACGGCGGCCATGAAGTCGCAGGCGCGCCCCTGCACGCTCCGCCATCCGGCCCCGATCGACAGTGGCGTGAGAAAGGCCGTCAGCAGGACGAAAACGAGACTGACGCCGTCAACGCCCGTATGGTACGAAATACCAAAATTCGGCATCCACGCCAGTTGGGTCTCATACTGGGCACCCGGTATCTGCGGATCGAAACCGACCCACATGACAACGGAGAGCGCCAGCACCGCGAGACTCGTCCAGAGCGCGATCCAGCGCCCCGTCCGGTCTGCCGTCTCCGGCGCTCCCTTGGCGAGGAGAATGGCCAGACCGCCCAGAACAGGCAGATAGGTGACGAGGGTAAGAAGGATCGGGTGCACGGCGTACTCTCAGGTCTCGGTACGATAATTATGGCGAGACCTTAGCGCCCCAGTCCGCATGCTGCCAGTCATGAGTCGCGAAGAAGAACTCGCCGTCATCACAATTCCCATGAACAGACTCCTTCATTTAAGAGCGCCTGTGCAGGGCGCTTTCCTTTGGGCCGTTCCCGGCTGCCCGGCAGGACGTTACAGGCGTAATTCCGCCGTTCCAGCCACCTTCACCGCCCTGCATGGATCATCAGAACCACTCCCCGTCCAGAGAGCGGGGCGGGAATATCAGGCATAAAAAAAACGGCACCCCCGGGAGGATGCCGTCGCACTGCGTCACCGCATTGTGAAAGAAGCTCAGTCAGACTTTGCAGTCTGATGATGCTGGACCTGTAATTTGAGTGCAGCCAGGATGGCCGAAACCTGACCGCCATGCTGCTGGATGAAGGAGGCATAATCCTGACGTTGTGTCAGACGAAGGCTTGCCCCTTCGGCGACAACGTCCACAATCTTCGGCGAGCCGCTGCTGCTGTTGACGATCCATTCAAGATTGGCGTCAGCCTGCTGCGGGCGATGCAGGATCGTGTCGACAGACTGATCCTCGCCCTTGGGTGTCGCACTGCCGACCGTGAAGCTCACTCCGCGGTAATCACCAAGCTTGTCGGTAATCGTATTAGCCAGCACCTGACGGAACAGCTTCAGATAGTCAGCCTGCTGTTCCGGCGTTGCCGTACGCCAGTAACGCCCCAGGCAAAAGCGGCCGATGGCGTCAACATCGACATCCCCCTGCAGAATAGGGAGAACCTTTTCCTTTTTCTGCGGGCCCGACAGGTCGCTGTTCACGATTGCGACCAGACGGTCGCCAAGGTTGCGAACGAAAGCCGTGGCCGTCCCCTCGGCTGAAGCCGGGTTGGCCACGCCGGATATCAGGCTGACTGCGACAAGCGTTCCAAGCAGGAAGCGACGGGTAAAACTGGTCTGCATAGCGGCTCTGCCCCTGGTCTTCTTCTGGAATTTTCTTCTGGCGGATCAATTATACCAATCGGGAACAGTCGCCCGATTGTCATTCTTTATGGCCTCCGCCATGGCCTTGCGCTGCTGCTGGTAAGCGCTTCGAATGGTTGCATACGGATCAAGCGCATCCCGCTGAACCTGGTCCAGATCATCGAGATGGTTGGCCCGGGTGTTTATGATGCCCATGATATTATAGGCCCAGTTGAAGGTCAGAAGACCATAGCCGCGCGGAACATAGTTCCACGGTGAAAGCCCCTGATCCAGTCCATATCCGATGCCGTCACGAAAGGTGGACGGCCCCATCATGGGCAGGAAAAGGTAGGGACCGGATGGAATGCCCCATGTAGCAAGGGTCAGGCCGCCGTCATTATCATGGTGCGGATAACCCGCGTATTTCGCCACATCAATGAAGCCGCCGACACCGGCCACCATGTTGATACACCAGCGGACAAACGCGTCACCAGCGCGGCGCGACTTGCCTGCGCCAACGTCATTGAAGAACACCACGGGCTCGTTCATGGTCTGCACCATGTTCCCGAGCGATTTGCGGACGGGAACCGGCACGGCCCAGACATAAGCCTTGGCGACCGGCCGCATGGAGTATTTATCCACCGTTACCGAAAGATTGTACATCTTCCTGTTCAACGGTTCATACTTGTCGTTCGCTTCCTGGTAGTCGGCGAGGGCGTCAGGATCTGTCGGCTTCGGGGCCACCATGGATGAACAGCCGGCAAGAACCAGACTTCCGAGCACGAGTGTGCCGTTACGGAAAGCGCGGACGCGGGTTTTCACCGCATGGCCCGAAGTGCTGGAAAAGGTTTCCAGATGCAGGTCTTCCTTCGCTGAGCCCATGCCCGTCAGTCTCTCCGTTGCCCCGTCAGCCCTCCGCCGGGCCGCAAGGCCAGCCAGCAGGACAAACATATTATGCTTCTGTGAATGTCTATCTGCCGTCCTGTCTAACACGTCGTCGTCCGGATGCAATCAGTCGCCATTGTCATGGATGGCCCGCACCCCTTGCTTCCCTGCCGTGACGCAGCCGGTTTCAGGGGTTATGAACGTGAAACAGCGAGATAAGTTGAGGGCCTGCTTTCCTTGCAGGGCGCTTTCCGCAGCCTGTTGCAGCAAAGTCACAAATATAGGCCCTTTGAGCAGGAAGCGGGGGGTGAGGCGGCGGCGGACTACCGGGCCCACCAGAAAACGCCCCGGCCCTCACACAAGAAGACCGGGCGCAGGTAACGGACAGCGAGAGCGAAGCCCGCGAGGGGAGAAACCAAAATACTGAGGGGATCAATCAGAACGACTGATCGTCTCCGCCGCCCCAGTCGTCTCCACCACCACCCCAGCCATCATTGCCACCGTCGTTTCCTCCGACATCAAAGCCCGGATCCGCAGTGGTGCCCGCTCCCGCAAACGGGTCGGCAGCCCCACCCGCACCAGCCGAGTCACCATAGTAGTTGTTGACCACCGTCTGGTCGGGAGCACCCCAGCCGCCGGCTGCCTCTCCGCCACCGTGATGATCGCTGAACAGGCCTTCAAGCGCATTGGCCGCCATCATGCCGCCTGCAACACCTGCGGCGGTTGTCAGGGCTGAACCCAGAAAACCTGAGCCGCCCTGCCGGAACATGCCGGGCTGGAATCCCGGCGGCATGGGCTGCATCTGCGGCTGTGGAGCGTAACCCTGCTGACCACCCCATCCCGGAGGAGGCGCCTGCTGCGGACGCTGCTGTCCGCCCCCGAACAGTCCTCCAAGGAAACCACCCGAACTGCCTTTCGACTGCTGGGCCTGCTGCACAGCCTGCTGCGCCTGCTGAAGCTGGAACTGCAGTTCACGAATTCGGTTCTGGGATTCAACAAGCGCGGCTTCCTGCACCACAGCCATCTGCGTGATGCGGTAACGGGCTTCCGGATATTTCTGGAAATTCTCGGCGATGAATGAATCCGCTTCGGGATCGATCGGCGGCAGGGAAGGACTGGTGGAGGGTACGCTCCCCGCAGCAGTCTGTGGCGCTCCTCCGACACGAGCAATGAATTTGGATATCAGATCGCGTTCCTGGTTATTCATCTGCTTGCTTCCTCATGGCCGTTCCGACCGAACTTACCCTCTGTTTAAGGTGGGAACAGGGCGCAAAAACAACAACCCCGCTCCAGTGCTTCATTTCACTATATGAGTAGCACGGAATTATGAGGTTTTTGCACCCGAACCGTAAATGACGGTGAGACGGGCCGATGCCAGACGGTGATGATGCACCATAAATCCGACAAGAGCGGGGCTGGAGTCGACGGTCACATCCAGAAGCGGAACATCCAGAGCCGTGACGGTAAACACATAGCGGTGCATGTGTCCCGGAGGAGGCGCTGCTCCACCATAGCCCGGGACACCAAAATCGGTCCGCACTTCGAGCGCGCCTTCCGGAAGCCCCCCTTGACCTGAACCCGCGCCTTCGACAAGCGAGGTCACATCCGCCGGAATATTGGCGACTACCCAGTGCCACCAGCCTGAGCCCGTGGGAGCGTCAGGATCATAGAGCGTGACGACAAAACTCTTGGTTTCGGCCGGAGCGCCTTCCCATTGCAACGGAGGAGACAGATTGCCCCCCGTCTGCCCCATTCCGGAATAGACCTGCGCCTGAGGCATCACTGCGCCATTGCCGAAAGCCGGGCTTGTCAATGTGAACACCATGGGATGGGCTCCTTGCCGTAGGGTCTGTTTCGACTACCAGTTGAGGCTGATCAGCCAGAACTCTTCCGACGTCAGCGTCACCCCGTCGTTTTTCGGCGATTCCGAAGCAGCGTGAGCAAGGGCCGCGATACGCTCCACCATGATGGTTTTGCGCTGATGCGCTTCCGAGGACTCATTGACGGCCTTGAGAACATCAAGTGACGTCTTGGCGGCTTTGGCGACACGGGCGGCATCAAGCAGCGCGTAGGACATGGTGGGTCTCCTGCAAACAATTCCGGATCAAATGATCTGCGGGTGAAAATGGCCTCCCCAAGGCTCCGGTTCAAGAGCAGGAATACCCTGTCAGTCGATGGCGGAGTTAATCTGCTGCTTTATGATGATCAACGATCCGACCTGTGTGGGAGTCGCAGGAGATCAGGATCCATTACGCTTTTTCGGTGAAAGGTCGCCCCTCCCCGTTTCCGGCCGCTCTCATGCTTAAATCTTTATACTGAAAAATATTATCTGAAAATAAAATTGTCATTTCACAGGAGGAATACATTCCGTCACATTGATTATTTTATGATCCTGACAAAATATAATTATTTTTCTTGATTTCTCCTCTTCACTATGTGAATAACCGTTTCGGTGGATGCTCTATATGAGGGTCGCTGATGCACGTTGTATCAGTCTGTCCCGTTGGAAGTTACGATTGTGCACGTGTTCTGTGCGCGACCACCATGTTAAAAAGGAGCCTAGTTATGACAACAGGCACCGTAAAGTGGTTTAATTCTACAAAAGGTTTTGGATTCATTCAGCCGGAGGACGGCTCTCCGGATGTATTCGTCCACATTACAGCCCTTGAGCGCGCCGGCATGGCTTCGCTTAATGAAGGACAGCAGATTTCCTACGAAATCGAAGCTGGCCGTAATGGCAAGAAATCCGCAGTCAACCTTAAGGCTGCGTGATTAAAGACTGGCAGTAATGCCGTCTGGAAGCCGTCCGTCAGGACGGCTTTTTTTATGCCTGCCTACTCACATTACGGTAACAGGGAAAGCTCTCATCCTCCTTCATTCCGGTTGAACACAGGCCAGGGCAAGGGGATTGAGCCCCTTTAATAGTGTTTGGGACACAGCCCATAAAAACCAGATTAACATTTAAAATAATCTTATTATGTAAAGATTTTTAAAAATATTGATCAAATTCCCTTTAGCAATTCATACGTAGCTTTCTGGAAAATTTTGAGTGGCCATTTGCCGTTCTACTTTATATGATCCGTTTCCATATCAGATCATGAAACGTTTAATCTGTTTTCTCCGCTCCAGCCATCTGCGCATATACGAAAATGACATCGCCGGTTCTCTACACGTTCCGACGCTGCCCTTATGCAATGCGTGCGCGCCTCGCCTTGCTCTCCAGCCAGACTGACTGTGAGTGCCGGGAAATCAAACTATCAGCCAAACCAGAGGCAATGCTGAACGTGTCACCAAAAGGCACGGTTCCCGTTCTCGTTTTATCTGATGACCGTGTGATTGATGAAAGTCTGGACATCATGAGGTGGGCATTATCCCACTCCGATCCCGGACGCTGGCTCGAAAACACCCATTACGATCTGATCGAGCGAAATGACACGCTCTTCAAGCACCATCTCGATCTTTATAAATACGCCACACGCCATCAGAGCGACCCCCATCATCATCGACATGAGGCATTGAAAATTCTCTTTGACCTTGAAGCGAGGCTGGAAATTTCGCCCTTTCTGAACGGGAAAGTCTTCGGCCTTACAGACGCAGCCATCGCCCCTTTTATCCGTCAGTTTTCCGCGACAGATTCCGCATGGTTTGCGGCGCAGGACATTCCCCGCTTACAGAAATGGCTAAAGAATTTCACATCTTCACATCTCTTTGAACTGGTCATGCATCGTTTCAATCCCTGGCAACCGGATGACAAGCCCGTCTTGCTCGGAAACTGTGCGTGACGCCTGCTGGATTAAAGACGACGCTCAAAATCGCACTTTACAAATAAAAACAATATATTAACAATACAATTAAAGCGTCCGGCTTCATTTATACCCACTCGCGTCAGAAAGTGGGCCACCCGGCCGACGGAGGCGCGACACTGGCCGCACTCTGGCCATGCGCATTCAGCAATTTTCTGATCAGTCCACTCGCTTTCACATCTTCAATAAAGTCCTGCAACCAGGCTCGGGCGATTTCCCGTCCTTTCGGAACACCCATTCCCTGCTCGATCGCCGTAAAACGTCCGGGAAGCACCCGATACCCCGGATTTTCCGCAGCATAAACCGTCAGAGGCTGACGGACACCGGCTGCGGCATCCAGTTGTCGAGTGGCAAAAAGGGCAATGGCGTCCGGGGATGTTGCCGCTCGTTCAAGAGATGCCTGCTTCAGATGGCGCGTCAGAAAGAGGTCATAGGCAGCCCCTTTCCCCACGGCGATATGAACACCGGCGCGGTCCATATCCTCAATGGTCCGGTAGGGCGCATCCTCACGGACAAGATACGTGCCTTCGATCACAACATAAGGTGCTGTAAAGAGAATTTCGGCAGCCCTCACCGGATCCACAGCCAGAAACATCATATCCAGTTCCCCGGACGAGACAGCGTCCGTCACCTTGCCTGCCGCGTCAAAGGATCTGAAATCAATCGCCACATTCAGTCTTCGCCCGACTTCCCGGGCCAGATCGACCGACACGCCAGCAAGTTCTCCTGTCGTCGCATCACGGGATGCGAGAACGGGATTGCCGAGATTGATCGCTGTCCTGATGACACCCTGCGGCGCCAGCTCAGAGAGAATTTCATCAGTTTTCATAGGTTCTTCTCTTTGATTCCACCGCATCCCAGCGTGGCATGGTCGTATCGTTATAAGAGGCTGGGGCTGTAAATATTGAAAAGACAAGATGTATTGGTCTGTAAATTTCTGATGTTTTGAACCATACTGAGCCGGGACCAGCTATCAGGCCCCCCACACCGCAATCTGCCACCTGACGAAGACGCAATCGGGAGACTCTCCACCATGCCGCCACTGGCTGGACGACGCGCATTTCTTGCCACCGGCCTCAGTATGATTGCAGCATCACCTGCGAAGGCGGCAACACAGCCTGAACCACCATCAACCCTGTCTGCCCCACCCCGCTCATGGGATTCTCAGGCACCGACCGGTTATCTTCCCGACCCCGACATCATAAGCCTTGATCCATCTTTCCGGGATCTCCTGTTTCCCAACACGCCCATACAGCGCGTGCTGACAGGCGGCGGCTGGCTGGAAGGACCGGCCTGGCTTGGTGAAGCGCGCATTCTTCTGCTCAGCGACACCATCCGCAGCCAGCAATATCGTCTGATCCCTCCCGCTGGCGCAGGAGAAGGCTCACTGTCCGTTTTTCGACAGGAAAGCTATCACAGCAATGGCAATACCCTCGATACGCAGGGGCGCATCATCAGTTGCGAACATGATATGCGTCGCGTCATCCGCTGGGAACATGACGGAAGCTGTAGCGTTATTGCGGACTCATTCAATGGAAAGCCGCTCAACTCTCCCAATGATGTCATCGTAAATCCATCTGACAACAGCATATGGTTTACCGACCCGGCCTATGGCGACACCCTGATCGAAGGGCATCCTGACTCACCCGGCAACGGCGCCAATCCGACCGGGAAATTACGCTGGACTCTCGGCACTGAACTGCCGGTTCAGTTCGCCGGTCACGCCAGGCAGGCCGTTCATATTTTTCGGGTCGACGGACAGAACGGCACGATCGAAGCCGTTCTGTCCCCAGAAGACGTCCCTACCCCAAATGGTCTGTGTTTCTCACCGGATCAGAAAATTTTCTATGCAACAGGCACCCTGCCGCCTCCCACGCATGACACACGCGGTCCACAGCACGTGATCTATGCGTTCGACATGATCAATGGGCATCCGCAGAACCGGCGTATTTTCTGTCCCTTCATGCTTGAAAACCACAATATGATCCCTGATGGCATCCGCACAGATGTGTTCGGTAATCTGTGGTGTGGAGCCTCCGGTCCCTTCGGGCTGGCCGGCGTGCTCTGCTACAGTCCGACCGGAAAACTGATCGGACGGATCCGTCTGCCATTCGGGTGTTCCAACCTCACTTTTGGTGGCCCAAAACGTAACGAGCTTTACATGTGCTGCGGCTCACAGATGTTCCGCCTTCTTCTTGAAACACAGGGGGCCGGACTATCCTGAACCGGGCCGTTATGAAAGGACGAAGCATTCGTTCCAGGATGTCTGCCCTGAAAAGTCTCTCATGAAATTCCTTTCAAACAATTCAGACGTTTTAATCGAGATTTTTATTTTCAAACAATAGGATATTCCATGAAGCTTTTTGAAAAAAGCTTCACCAAGAGCTTTTACTGTCACAAGATGACCTGTTTCTGACACACCTGTTCCTGAAACGGCACGCAGGCACACCATGACAGTCGCATCAAAGACATTATTTGGATGATATCAATTATACTTTCCCGAATCCCCTCCTGCACTGACACAAATTTTCTTTTGCAACTTCTCTTTGCTGTCCTACGTTGTGAAACGAATTACCTTCTGACGACACTTTAAAGGGCATCCGATGGTCTCCGCGGCATCAGCACTGCTTCTGGCCCGCTTTCAGTTCGCCTTCACCGTAGGCGTTCATATTGTTTTTCCTGCTTTTTCCATCGGACTGGCCGCCTATCTGGCTGTTCTGGAAGGGCTCTGGCTCAGGACGGACAAACAGGTCTACCTCGATCTCTACCGTTACTGGATCAAGATCTTTTCCGTCGTGTTCGGAATGGGCGTCGTTTCAGGACTGGTGATGTCCTATGAATTCGGCACCAACTGGTCCGTGTTCTCGCGAAAAGCCGGACCGATTACCGGTGTCCTGCTGTCGTACGAAGTGATGACGGCCTTCTTTCTGGAAGCCGGTTTTCTCGGCGTCATGCTCTTCGGCATGAACAAGGTCGGGCGCGGGCTGCACTTCGCCGCAACCTGCTGCGTCTCGGTCGGAACGCTGATCTCCATGACATGGATTCTGGCCTCCAACTCATGGATGCAGACGCCCGCCGGTTACAGCATAGATCCTGCGACCGGGCGCTTCATGCCGGAAGACTGGCTGGCGATTGTCTTCAATCCCTCCTTCCCCTATCGTCTTGTGCATATGGGAATGGCGGCTTTCCTGTCCGTCGCATTCATCATCGGTGGCACGGCCGCCTGGCACATGCTGCGGGACAAACGTAAAGGCCTGCCCATCAGTCAGCCCGTAAAGGTCATGTTCTCCATGGCCATGTGGATGGCGACCATCGTCGCACCGCTTCAGATTCTTGCCGGGGACGCACACGGCCTGAATACGCTGAAATATCAGCCAGTCAAAATCGCAGCGCTGGAAGGCGATTGGGAGACGGAAAGCCACGCTCCGGAAATCCTGTTCGGCATTCCGAACATGAAAACCGAACACACTGATTACGCCATCAAACTCCCTTTCGCCGGCTCCCTGATCCTGACGCACAGCCTTGACGGCAAAGTGCCGGGGATGAAGGACTTCCCGGCGGATCAGCGCCCCCCGTCACCGATCATCTTCTTCAGCTTCCGTATCATGATCGCGCTCGGCATGCTGATGGCCGCGACGGGATTCCTGTCTCTCTACATGCGCTGGCGCGGCAGGCTTTTTACAAGTCCATTCCTGCACCGGCTGGCGGTGGTCATGGCGCCTTCAGGCTTTCTGGCCCTGCTCTGCGGCTGGGTGACAACCGAAGTCGGGCGTCAGCCATGGACTGTTTACGGCCTGCTCAGAACGGCTGACAGCGTTTCCCCCATCATGCTGCCCAGCATGGCTCTCTCCATGACGGCGTTCGTCGTGGTGTATGTCATCGTCTTTGGTTCCGGCATCGCCATCCTTCTCCGTATGCTGGGTCGCCAACCGGAAGAAGGCGAGCATGATCTGAGCGAGCAGGACGCAGCCTCGGTTCTGGGCACGCGGTCCCATCCTGAAACCGTCCTTTCCTCTCCAGACCACGGAGCCTGAGACAATGAGTGATGCAGCTTACTGGCTACCGGTCATCTGGACGGTGATCCTTGCTGTGGCAATTCTCATTTACGTCATTCTGGACGGTTTCGATCTGGGGATCGGCATGCTGTTCGCCGTTGAACGTGATCGGGGACGGCGGGATATCATGGTGAACACCATCGCCCCCGTCTGGGATGGTAACGAAACGTGGATGATCCTCGGCGGCGCGACGCTTTACGGCGTCTTCCCCGGGGCGTACTCCACCCTTCTGCCAGCGCTGTATCTGCCAATTCTTCTGATGGTTCTGGCGCTGATCTTTCGTGGCGTGGCTTTTGAATTCCGCATCATGACACGCGAGACCGGCCGAGCGGGCCTTTGGGATATCGCGTTCATGGGGGGATCAGCGACCGCCGCATTCTGTCAGGGCGCGATTCTTGGCGGCGTTATTCAGGGCGTGTCGGTGACGAAAGACGCTTTCAACGGAGGTCCACTGGACTGGCTGACACCCTTCAGCATTCTTTGCGGGCTGTCCGTGATGTGCGGCTATGCACTACTCGGCGCCTGCTGGCTGGTCTGGCGCACAACAGGCGTGCTGGAAGCCAACTGCCGTTACTGGGCGCGACGTCTGGCAGTCAGCCTTTTCGTGGGTATTATCGCCGTCAGCCTGTGGACACCGATGCTGCACGCACCCTATCTCGTACGTTGGACTGACTGGCCAAACATCCTGTTCGTCGCGCCCGTACCCGTGCTTGTGGTGCTTCTGGCGTTCCTGTTTGTCCGCGGTTTACAGAAGGAACATCCGGTCACGCCGTTTCTCTGCGCGCTGGGGTGGTTTTTTCTGTGCTTCACCGGTCTCGGGATTTCCATTTTCCCGTATATGGTTCCTCCGTCCCTGACCCTGTGGGATGTTTCTTCCCCGCCATCCAGTCAGGCTTTCCAGCTTGTGGGAACGGCCATCCTGATCCCCATCATTCTGGCCTATACGGTCTATTCCTATCGCGTTTTCCGCGGAAAGGTCACGGAAGCCGATGCGTATCACTGACGCGATCGTTTCCGGCCGGGGGGAGAAAGCCCCCCGGAGTCTCCTGCGCCGGTTCGGCTGGTTTGCAGCCATCTGGGCAGTGAGCACTGTAGGGTTCATCGGGGCGGCTTTTTTACTGAAACTCTTTGTCCCACACTGATTTTTTGTTTCATTTATTTTGAAAATGAATTTACAGGCCAATCTACAGTTTTTACCAAGCCCCTGAAAAACAAATGATTTTTTCATGCAATTAAATGGCAAGCCTCAAAAAATAAATAATTTATAAACGATTTCCCTGTTTAATTGGGCATTCTGGCAACCATGAATGGTTTTAACGCTTCAGAATGTTCGGACATCAGAGGTTTTATAACTGTCGAAAAGGCGGCGTCAGCCTTATGGCGGCCGTCGGCGTCTCAATGCTCCTTGTCGGCATTGCCGTCACTGTGAATCTTGGCGCGTCAGTCGAAAACAAAAAAACATTACAGGGAGTAGCGGACGCCGCAGCCCTGCAAGCTGAAAAAACTGTCCGGGCAGCACAGGCCAGTTCCAGCACCGCCATGAGCCAGGCCGATATCGCGTCCATGGCCCAGCAGACTGTCGAGAACTATGTGAAAGCCAATACACCAGCATCCTCCACGGCCCCTGATATCAGTGTGACCTACACATCTCTTTCGACGTATTCGGGAAATGTCTCGGTCACTCTTTCCAAAAAAACATCCTCTTTCATGAGCGGGTTTCTTCGGAGTGCCGGAACGGCTGTTTCAGTTACATCCACCGCCACCATGACACTCGGCAACTCTTACATTCAGATCATATTTCTTGTTGATATTTCCAACTCCATGGGAATTGGCGGCACACCTGCGGACATCAGCGCCCTTGAAAACAGTTCTGCACAATGTGCGTTCGCCTGCCATGACCCAAACGGATACCGGGGATCCTGCGTTAAGGGATCTTCCTCATCCTGGAATTCCTGGCTTCCGCCATGCAATACCCGAGTCACAGCAAAGAATGCCGGAATCAATCTCAAAATTGACTACGTCAATCAGGCTGTTCAGGATTTCATGGCCCAGCTCATTGACTATTCGAATATAGATCAGAATCACATCACAGCAAGTATTACGACTTACGGGACCACAATACAGCAGATACAGGCTCCCACGACGGATCTGAATGCTGTAAATTCTGTTGCCAGCACAATTGATCTCGAAAATGCTGTGGCCCTGCCTGTGCTAGGGTATACCAGAACAGGCGACGCCCTCAACAGTATCGCCAGCCAACTCACCAATGTCGGTCAGGGTGAAAGTGAAAACAGCCAAAGAACTTATGTCATTTTCATTTCAGATGGAGCGCAGGATATCTACAGCAATGCTAACGGCTATCAGCATATCGTAACAGTGGCTTATCAATCAGCCTGCACCAACCTGAAGCAAATGGGAGTCACTCTTCTCTCTGTATGGGTGCCATACTATCCCATTTATGGGTCGCAGCAGTATGACACTGTTATTGCTCCCCTGCCGACGACCGGACCAGGTTCCATGCAGGGCGCCATGCAGGCATGCGCTACAAGTTCTGACTATTACTTCGAAGCCGACGATGGCCCCACCATTAAAAGCGCGCTGGCGTCTTCCCTGTCGAGCATCATCACCAGTAGCGGCCTGCGGCTGATCAAATAACTCGTTGGCAGAGCAGGTTTTTGGGGGACGCTGATTTATCAAGAGGAAAGACGTCCACCCTCTTTTATTCCACGAAAGGGAGCAGAAACCCTGATATTCTGCTCCACACAGCCTTATCCGCCGATCAGGAAGCGGTGCCTCCCACGGTCAGGCCGGTCATTTTCAGGGTAGGCTGACCCACACCGACAGGCACGCCCTGCCCGGCTTTGCCGCAGGTTCCAATACCCGGATCAAGAGCCATATCAGCGCCAATCATCGAAATGGATGTCATCGCATCAGCGCCATTACCGATCAGAGTCGCCCCCCGAACAGGCGCCGTCACTTTCCCATCCTCGATCATGTAGGCTTCGGACGCTGCAAACACGAATTTCCCGGACGTGATGTCCACCTGACCACCACCGAAATTCACTGCATAAAGCCCGCGTTTCACTGACCGGATCATATTGTCAGTACTTGCCTGACCGGCCAGCATCAGGGTGTTGGTCATACGGGGCAGCGGCATGTAGCCATAAGACTGACGACGTCCGTTCCCTGTCGGGGCAACGCCCATCAGACGGGCGTTCAGACGATCCTGAATGAAGCCTGTCAGGATGCCGTCCTCAATCATCACCGTTCTACCGGAGGGCGTGCCTTCATCATCCACCGTCAGACTGCCACGACGATCAGGCAATGTGCCGTCATCCACCACTGTCACGCCGGGACTGGCGACCCGTTTTCCTATCAGATCCGAGAACATGGAGGTCTTCTTGCGATTGAAGTCACCTTCCAGACCGTGTCCCACCGCCTCATGCAGAAGGATTCCCGGCCACCCTGAGCCAAGCACGATCTCCATCTCGCCCGCCGGCGCAGGACGCGCATCCAGATTGACCAGCGCTGTCCGCAACGCTTCATCAACTCCATGCTGCCAGGCGTTCTCTTCAAGCAGTTTCGTCACGCTGTAGCGACCGCCAAAACCGTAGGAACCGCTCTCGCGGCGTCCATCCTTTTCCACCACAACCGATACGTTGAGACGCACCAGAGGGCGGATATCCGCAACTCTCAGCCCATCCGCACGGATGATCTGCACGGCCTGCCATTCGGAGGCGATGGACGCCATCACCTGCACGACGCGGCTGTCCTTGCCCCGGGCATAAGCATCAATCTGACCGAGCAGGGCGGCGCGTCGGGCGAAATCCGTCTCATGCAGCGGGTTATTATCGCTATAAAGGCGCGTGTTGGTCGAGCGCGGAGGCGGCGCCATGATACCGGACCGACCGCCTCTTACGGCTGACACCGTCTCGGCTGCCCGCCTGAGAGAGGACGTGCTGATCTCGTCGGAATGGGCGAATCCCGTTTCCTCACCCAGCACACTGCGCAGGCCAAAACCGCTTGACGTATCGAAAGAGGCCGAACGAATGACTCCGTCATCCAGCGACAGCCCTTCACTTTCCCGGTATTCGAGAAAAAGTTCTCCGTCCTCCATGCCTTCCAGCGCATGGGCGGTCATGCTCTCCGCCTCGTCCCGACTCAGCAGACCACCGGCGCGTTCAAAGAAAAGATGATCCGTCGCGGCAAGCGGCCCAAGGCCCGCAACCGAGGACTGCACGCTCTTTTCCCCGGCAGATACAGCGGTATTCCGGGTTGAGGCAGTGGACGACATGGGCAAGACTCCGGGGCAGAAGGCGGGAACGTCCTGACTGGCGTTCACCATCATGATACGTCCTTATGTCATAACCGGTTTCTTCCGGACCGGAAAACCCGCAGGGGGGTATTGCGTCATTATCCTGCAAGGACACGGTCGCACGAAAGGATTTCTCTTGAGGCGTTACCATTTTTCCATCCTCGCATGTTCACTGGCCTCCAGCCTTTTCGCCTCTTCGCTGTTATCGTCATGGCCAGCCGCTGCACAGACCACAGGGCCCGGAGATCCGGTAATGACCGCAGAATACGACGGAACAGTCCCGTCCTCAGGCACACCCTCCACAGTCATCCTTCACCCTGCAATCATCCCTCCACCCCAGGCCCCGAAGTTACCGGGCCAGCAGGATCTTCGTCCTCCTTCAATCGCTCTGGACGGACTGTTTTCGGCCATCGGAAAAGCACACATCTTCAATGATGCGAAAGCTGCCGCAGACGCTTACCCCAACCGGCCGCCGGAAGAGATTCTGGCCACATGGCGGGCACAGAAGAACGATCCGGGTTTTGACCTGAAAACTTTTGTCGCCACGTACTTCACGATTCCGGCCATCACGTCAGCCGCCTATCAGCGCAAGCCGGGCGAAAACGTGAAGGATTACATCACAGGCATGTGGGATGTGCTGACCCGGCAACCGGATACTCCCGTGCCCTGGTCCTCCCTGCTGCCTCTGCCTGAAAAATACGTTGTTCCTGGTGGTCGCTTTACGGAACTTTATTACTGGGACACCTATTTCACGATGATCGGCCTGTATGAGGGCGGACGCATTGATCTGATGCGCTCCACCTACAGGGATCTGGCGTCGCTGATCGACCGGTACGGACATATTCCGAACGGGAGCCGGACTTACTATCTTGGCCGTTCGCAGCCCGCTTTCTTCGCGTTGATGACGGATCTTCTGGCCAGTCATGACGGCAACAAGACCTACATCCAGTATCTGCCCGAATTGCAGCGTGAATATGACTACTGGACCGATGGAGAAGCAAAACTGGAGCCCGGTCATGCGTGGCGACATGCTGTCAGGCTGAAAGATGGCACTCTCCTGACGCGCCCCTGGGATGATCTCGATACGCCACGGGACGAGAGCTATCCTGAGGATATCGCAACGGCAGCCTCGACCTCCCGTCCGTCTGCGGAGGTATGGCGTAATTTACGGGCCGGTTCTGAAACAGGGTGGGATTTTTCATCACGCTGGCTGATGGACCGCCACACGCTTTCCACCATTCACACGACGGATCTCATCACGATCGAGATGAGCGTTATGGTGGCCCATCTTTCGCAAACCCTTTCCCATGCCTATGACCTTTCGGGAAACAAACAGAAAGCGGCTTTCTACAAAGCCGACGCTGACCGGCGCGTTGCCGCCATTCGCCGCGTGCTGTGGGATCCGAAAAGAGGCGCTTTCTACGATTACGACTGGAAAACCGGCACGCTGACAGATGTGCTGTCAGCGGCAACGGCCGTACCTCTGTTCATGCACATCGCCACGGACCAGCAGGCGCATATCGTCGCCAGGACCATCAAGGAAAAACTGCTGAAGCCCGGTGGGCTCGTCGCAACTGATGTCACGAGTGGACAGCAGTGGGATTCACCCAACGGATGGGCGCCCCTGCAATGGATGGCGATCAAGGGTCTCAACCTGTATGGCGAGGATGGCCTGGCGCAGGATATTGCGCAACGGTGGATGGAGCGCGTCATCGGCACTTATGAAAAAAGTGGTGTTCTTCTTGAGAAATACGATGTGGTCAATCCTGAAATCAGCCCGACGGGAGGCGCTGGTGGGGGTGAGTACCCGATGCAGATCGGCTTTGGATGGACCAACGGCACCCTGCTCGGTCTGATGACCCGTTATCCGCAGATCGCCCAGCATATTCTGGGTGAGTATCCATTTGCAGGGCAGGCTTCCAGAAGCGACTCCTCCGCAGAAAACGGACCGGCCACAAAGCAGCCGCCAATTCCTCTGACCACGAAGCAGACGCTTTCGTCCCCGTCCCGGCATGGGAGCCAGACCCCTCATGAGAAATAAAAAGGTCAGGAGCACCTATAGGCTTTCCTGACCTTTCATACTGTATCCCGGCTGATCTTTATCAGAAGATCAGCTGGTCTGAAAACCCGCAGATGTTAGCTTCGGCCTTCAAAGAAGTCCTTCACACGCGAGAAGAATCCCGCATGTTCCGGGCTGCTCTTCACATGCTCGCCCGCTTCCTTTTCAAACTCCTCCAGAAGTTCTTTCTGGCGTTTGGAAAGATTCTGCGGGGTCTCGACGACAACCTGCACATACATGTCACCGCGGGAAGATGACCGCAGTGCGGAGAAACCTTTTCCTCTCAGACGGAAATGCTCACCGCTTTGCGTCCCCGCCGGGATTTTCACGCTGGCACGACCGCCATCAACCACAGGCACCTCAACTTCAGTACCGAGAGCAGCCTGCGCCATGCGCAGCGGAACACGGCAGTAAATATTGGAGCCATCACGCTGGAACAGTTCGCTGGCCTGAACGCCGATATGGACATACAGATCTCCGGCCGGAGCTCCCTTACCACCAGACTGACCTTCTCCGGACAGCCTTATCCGCGTGCCATCTTCCACGCCGGCCGGGATAGCAATCTCCAGTGTGCGAGGCTTCTCTACCGTCCCAACACCGTGGCAGGCCTGACACGGATCCTTGACCACACGACCAGCCCCATGACACGTCGGACAGGGACGCTCGACCACAAAGAACCCCTGCTGCGCACGGACCTTGCCCGCACCATGACAGCTCGGGCAAACCTGAACGCCCGCATCTTTCTCATTTGAGCCGGTGCCGTCGCAGGACTCGCACATGACGCGGGTTTTGATGGTGATGGATTTCTTGACGCCAGCGAACGCTTCCGCCAGCGATATCTCGACCTGGGTCTGGATATCGGCGCCAGCACTGCGTCCACCGCCGCCGCCACGACGGCCGCCCATCATGTCGCCAAACATCTGCTCAAAAATGTCGCCCAGACCACCTCCGGCAAAGCCGCCGCCAAAGTCGAAACCACCGGGGCCACCGCCGCCGCCTTCGAACGCAGCATGCCCAAAACGGTCATAGGCCGCGCGTTTTTCAGCATCCTTCAGAATGTCATAGGCTTCGTTGATCTGCTTGAACCGCTCTTCCGCCGACGCATCTCCGGCATTGCGATCCGGATGATATTTCATGGCCAGCTTGCGGTACGCTTTTTTCAGTTCATCAGAAGAGACTTCTCGCGTGACTTCCAGAACAGCGTAATAATCAAGTTTCGTGGCCATTGATTTCCTCGTAAGCGGGCTCCCTCTCGCACGCGTCGCATCATGACGCCGGGAGGACATAAAAGATGACGCCCGCCCCATTGACTGGAACGGGCGCCTTGAAGATACGGCGTTTCTACCCTGCAGGATAAACCGGTTTTATCCGGTCACCCTGTCAGAACCTGTCCGCTCAGGCTTTTTTGTCGTCGATTTCTTCAAAATCGGCGTCAACCACCTTGTCGTCCGGCTTCGCGCCACCAGCGGCAGCACCTTCGGCACCGGCACCACCAGCCTGCTCAGCCTTGTAGACCGCTTCACCAATCTTCATCGCAGCCTGTGTCAGACGCTCGGATGCAGATTTCACAGCTTCAGCATCGGAGCCTTCAAGAGCAGACTTGACTGCGGCAACAGCGCTTTCCGCTTCGCTACGGTCAGCAGCGGGAACCTTGTCGCCGGCTTCGGCAAGAGACTTCTCAACCTGATTGACCAGACCCTCGGCGTTGTTGCGGGCTTCGACCGCTTCACGCTTCGCTTTGTCAGCCGTTGCGTTCGCTTCGGCGTCCTTGACCATCTTGTCGATGTCGGCATCGGACAGACCACCAGAAGCCTGGATCTTGATCTGCTGCTCCTTTCCGGTCGCCTTGTCCTTGGCGGAGACGGAAACGATACCGTTCGCGTCGATGTCGAACGTGACTTCGATCTGCGGCACGCCGCGGGGAGCCGGAGCGATACCGGTCAGGTCGAAGTTGCCCAGCAGCTTGTTGTCAGCCGCCATCTCACGCTCGCCCTGATAGACCTTGATGGTGACGGCATTCTGGTTGTCTTCAGCCGTGGAGAAGGTCTGGCTCTTCTTCGTCGGGATCGTCGTGTTGCGGTCGATCAGACGGGTGAACACGCCACCCAGCGTTTCGATACCAAGCGACAGCGGCGTCACGTCGAGAAGCAGGACGTCCTTCACGTCACCCTTCAGGACCGCGCCCTGAATGGCCGCACCGATCGCCACGACTTCGTCGGGGTTCACGTTACGGGCAGGCTCCTTGCCGAAGAACTCCTTAACGGCTTCGATCACCTTCGGCATACGGGTCATGCCGCCGACGAGAATGACTTCGTCGATCTGGGAACCGTTCAGACCTGCGTCCTTCAGAGCGGCCTTGCAAGGCTCCATCGTGCGGGCGATCAGATCGTCCACAAGGCTTTCCAGCTTCGCACGGGTCAGCTTCACCACGAGATGCTTCGGACCCGAAGCGTCAGCCGTGATGAACGGCAGGTTGATCTCGGTCTCCTTGGAGGAAGACAGCTCGATCTTCGCCTTTTCAGCAGCTTCCTTCAGACGCTGCAGAGCCAGCTTGTCGGACTTCAGGTCGATGCCCTGATCGCGCTTGAACTCGCTGGCGAGGAAGTCGATGATGCGGTTGTCGAAGTCTTCACCACCAAGGAACGTGTCACCGTTGGTGGACTTCACTTCGATCACGCCATCAGAGATCTCGAGGACGGACACGTCGAACGTGCCGCCGCCAAGGTCATAAACCGCGACAGTGCCGCCGTTCTTCTTCTCAAGACCATAAGCCAGAGCGGCTGCCGTCGGCTCGTTGATGATACGCAGGACTTCAAGGCCCGCGATACGACCGGCGTCTTTCGTTGCCTGACGCTGGGCGTCATTGAAGTAGGCAGGAACCGTGATGACAGCCTGAGTGACCTTCTCGCCGAGGTAAGACTCAGCGGTTTCCTTCATCTTGCCGAGCACGAACGCTGCGATCTGGGAAGGCGCATAGCCTTTGCCGCGCGCTTCGACCCATGCGTCGCCGTTGTCACCCTTCACGATGGAATAGGGGACGAGCTCCTTGTCCTTCTGAACAGTCGCATCGTCAAAGCGGCGGCCGATCAGACGCTTTACAGCGTAAAGTGTATTGGTCGGGTTGGTGACAGCCTGACGCTTCGCGGCCTGTCCGACGAGCATTTCACCACCTTCGGTGAACGCCACCATCGACGGCGTCGTGCGCGCGCCTTCGCTGTTCTCGATAACCTTTGTCTCGTTACCCTCGCGAATGGCTACGCAGGAGTTTGTCGTTCCAAGGTCAATACCGATAACTTTGCTCATATAACTCAATCCTCTCTCAGCGGTCGCACATGGCCCGAAGCACCGGATGCGACCCTTATTTCAATAGTCCCGCCATAAGCAGGGGCAGACTACACCATCTTTAAATCCGATGTAGGAGCCTGATGCCGGGCTTTCAAGAGCGGTTATTCCCGAAAACCCGCACCTTCGGAATCAATTCTTGGCAACAACAACCATCGCCGGCTTCAGGAGACGGCCATGCAGCGTCCAGGTCGGCGTCCAGGCCTGAATGACGGTTCCGGTCTCATGATCAGGGCTGGGCTGCTCTGCCATGGCCTGATGGTGATTCGCGTCAAAAGCCTGTCCGGAAGGATCGTTGCAGATGACGCCGTGACGCTCGAGAATGGACAGGAATGACCGCTCCGTCCCTTCTATTCCTTCACGCATCTTGGTGATGATGCCGTCCTCACCTTCCGTCTTTGGCGGCAGGCTGGCGAGGCCACGCTTCAGGTTTTCTGCCGCTTCCACGACATCGCGTGCGAATTTCTGCACGGCGTACTGACGCGCATCCTCGATCTCACGCTTTGTGCGGGTCCGAAGATTCTGCATCTCGGCTTCCGAGCGCATCCACTTGTCGTGCTCTTCAGCCAGTTGCGCCTCCAGTTCCTTGATCCGGCTGCTGGCCGCGCTCATCACCTGATCAGACGAAGACGTCTGATCATCAGCTGCCGCGTCCCCATTTATGGAGGAGTGGTGCTCGTTGAGGTCTGTCGCCGCCTCATCCGCTGGCGATCCGGCCTCGTGTGTGTCTGTCATGTTCGTCATGGGGTAAGAATTAGGCATCCTCGGAGCAATCGACAAGAAGGCAGACTGGACGAATTTTGCGCTCAGCCACCGCCGAACGCATTTCTCCCATCTCCCACGGTCTCAGACTGCTCGGTAAATGGTTAAATTTTACTTTCTTTATTTGCATTTCCCATCAGCATTAACCCCCAATCCCTTCTAAAAATAAAATTCCGACCACTTTCACCCGGTAGCCCGGCATGTCAGACCGGGCTATCATCCACCCAGTTTGCTCTTGTTTGAGCCACAGAGCGGGTGCACCAGCGCCCCGGAGGGAATCGATTTCGTGACAGAAAAACAGACGATTGCGCTGGTCGATGATGATCGCAACATCCTGACCTCCATCCAGATGACTCTGGAAGCCGAAGGATACGCTGTCCGCGCCTTCATTGATGGCGAACAGGCTCTTCAGGATCTGACCAGCCGCCCGGTGGATCTGGCTGTTCTGGATATCAAGATGCCTCGCATGGACGGCATGGAGCTTCTTCAGCGGCTTCGCGCCCGCTCCAACCTGCCCATCATCTTTCTTTCCTCCAAGGATGAGGAAGTCGACCAGTTGATGGGACTGCGTCTGGGAGCGGATGATTATATCACGAAACCTTTTTCGCAGCGGCTTCTGATTGAGCGCATCCGCGCGCTCCTGCGACGCAATGACGTCAACCGCGCCGAGGCTGCCGGTGAAATAACCAGCAACACTCTGGTCCGCGGTGATCTGACGCTCGATGAAGCGCGCCACCGGTGCCAGTGGAAAGGCAGCGATGTTCCCCTGACGGTGACCGAGTTCCTGCTGGTGAAGGCCCTGGCCTCCCGTCCCGGGCTGGTCAAATCCCGTGATCAGCTGATCGACGCCGCCTATGGCGACAATATCTATGTTGATGACAGGACCATCGACAGCCATATCAAGCGGGTCCGGAAAAAATTCCGGCAGGTCGACGACGCTTTCAACCAGATCGAAACACTCTACGGTATCGGTTACCGCTACAAGGAAGACTGAACCATGCGGCAGGAAGGGGAGACACGGTGACCACTCCACCGGAGGGCGATCATCACCGGAAAACCCCGCTTCCCGTCAGTCTGAGCCAGCTTTCCGATGATATCCGAAAGCTGGCCCGGTCATTGCCGGCAGTCTCCCCGCCTCTCATGGACGCCATCATCGGGTTCTGCCGCCGCACAACATTGAAGGCGACGACCTTTCTGTCATCCAGACAGCATGATGCAGACACTCCCAAACGACTGATCTCGCCGCTGATGCGTCGCATTCTGCTGGTCAATATCCTGCCGCTCGCCGTGTTCGGCATGACGCTGCTGTTCCTCAATCAGTTCCGTAACAGTCTGCTGGCCGCCGAAGTCGACGCGCTACGGGAACAGGCACGGATCTATGCCGGCGCACTTGGTCAGAGCGGCGTCATCCCGAACCCGGCCGCTCACTCGCGTCGCAATCCGGCCCTTCCCGCCGAAGCTTACACACTTGAGCCGGGCCTGACGCGCCCGCTCCTGCTGCGCCTTACAGAACCCAGCCCCCGCGCGGATGCGCGCGTCTATTCACCTGACGGACAGCTGATTGCCGACAGTCAGCAGGAAAAACTGGCGAACCACATCGCGGTTACCCCGACACTCTCTCCCGCTGCCGGAGAAGCCCCTCCTCACGGAGAGGCTGTCGACCCCCCGTCTCATCCGGGCATCATGCGGTCGGTTATCGATTTTCTCGTCGGTGGCGTGGATGATGGCCCCCTGCGGGACGAAGGCCACTCACGGCGCCACAATGTCAGGACGCCGAACGACCATTCAGTCGATGAGGTGGAAACGCCCCCCTATATCCGAAGGACACAGAACCACAGGCTGGTCATCACCATCGCGGAGCCCATCATTCACGATGGCCAGACAGTCGGCATTCTGCAACTGACACGGACCGGCGAGGCGATCGATACATCGCTGTTCAAGATCCGCTCCTCGATCCTGTCGCTTTTCCTGCTGGCCATGGCGATCATGGTTCTACTCTCCTGGTATCTGTCACTGACCATCGCGCGCCCCCTGCTGCGTCTTGCCGCCTCTGCGCATATCATGCGGGAAAGTTCCGGACGCTCCGGCACTGTACCAAGCAACCTGCTAGGTCGAAGCGACGAGATCGGCGATCTGGCCCGCGCGCTTCAGGACAGCACCCAGGCCCTATGGACGCGCATGGATGCGATCGAGCGGTTCGCAGCCGATGTGTCGCACGAGATCAAGAACCCGCTGACCTCCATCCGCTCCGCCATCGAAACGCTCCTCCGCATTGACGACGTGCAGCGTCAGAGAAGGCTCCTCACCATCATCACGGAGGATGTCCGCAGACTGGACCGTCTGATCACAGACATCTCTGACGCCAGCCGACTGGATGCGGAACTGTCGCGGGCGCGTGCAACCCCTGTGGCGATAGGACCGTTGCTTTCCCTTCTGGCTGAGATTCATCAGTCCACCCGCAAGCCGGGCCAGCCTGAGATTACTGTGAAGGTCCATGATGACACGCCTGCGCATCCCCTCCGTGCTCTGGCGGTCGAAGACCGGCTTGTGCAGGTTCTGCGCAACCTGATCGGAAACGCTGTTTCCTTCTCGCCGCCAAATGCTCATATCTGGCTGGAAGCCCACGCGGCTGGACCGTTCGTCGAGCTTTCGGTTTCTGATGAGGGGCCAGGTATTCCAGCCTCGAAACTCGATTCCGTCTTTGACCGCTTCTATTCCGAACGTCCAAAGTCAGAGCATTTCGGGCAGCATTCCGGTCTTGGCCTGTCCATCAGCAGACAGATCATCCAGGCCCTGAAAGGCACTATCCGCGCGGAAAACCGGATGGACCCTTTAGGAAAAGTGCTGGGCGCCCGCTTTGTCATCCATCTGCCTCAGGCAGAAAGTGCGATCAGCCGTGACCAGGGGGGAAGCGCAATTGGCCACGCAAAATCCGATAGGCGTCTGCCCGCCCCGTCCGAGACGGAACCCTCCGACAACAAACAGTAAGGTTTCCGGACATCGTTTTGGAGGCTTTGCCCATACCCCACAGAAGACGACATCTCTTTGATCCCGCATTGCTTTTGAGCCTGATGAAACGGCTGGGCTTCCGGGAGCCTTGCGTTTGAAGTGAAAGATAAAAAAAGGGCGCTGAACAATGCTGTTCAGCGCCCTTTTTCGTGTCTCTAACCGCCCGGTTCAGCGCGGTGCGAGAACCATAACCATCTGCCGGTTCTCAAGCCTTGGCATCTGCTCGACCTTGGCAGCTTCTTCCATCTCGTTGCGGATACGCTCCAGAACCTTCACCCCGAGATCCTGATGAGCCATCTCACGTCCACGGAAACGGAGTGTGACCTTCACCTTGTCGCCATCGCCAATAAACGACTTCATGGAGCGCATCTTAACCTGGTAGTCATTTTCGTCGATGTTCGGACGAACCTTGACTTCCTTGATCTCGATGACTTTCTGCTTCTTGCGCGCTTCGTTACGCTTCTTCTGCTGCTCATACTTGTACTTGCCGTAGTCAAGTATCTTGCAGACCGGCGGCTCAGCGTTCGGGCTGATTTCAAGAAGATCCAATCCGACGCCATAAGCACGGGCCAGAGCCTCGCGCGTTGTCATCACGCCCTGCATTTCGCCTTCCTCATCAATCAGACGGACCTGGGGAATGCGGATCTCTTCGTTTACGCGGGGTCCCTCACGATTAGGCGGGGTGGGGATGGGTGGTCTTGGTATGGTAAGCTCCTGTCAACGTGACGACACAAGGCTGCGGCAACCCCTCCGGGCTCCCGAATCCCTGCTAGCATATAATCTCATTATGTGCGTACGGAAACCGGCAAGATCAAGTATTGTCGTCTTATTTGATTTATACTCATCCCATGGAAGGTCAGTCAGCTGCCTGCGCGATGCCGCAAAGCGATATCCCTGCAATTTCAGCACTTTCTGTTTCAGTGAGAGAAAAACGCCCCCCGCAACGATCCGTCACTGGTCATCACCGTCACCGTCGCGCCCGTCATCAACTGGTCGTGTGTCCACGGACACCTGCATTTTCAACACGACAGCCTTGCGCCTTACGGTCAAAGGCAGAACCGTTCCCGGCTTTGTGGCCGCAATGATGCGAATCAGGGTACGGGCATTTTCCACATGTTCGGCCCCGACAGTAATGATGAAATCGTTCTTTTTGAGACCGGCTTTCTGAGCCGCTCCCCCCTTGTCTGCATCGACGACTCTCGCCCCGTCCTGCCCCTCCTCATCCTCAAGCGTGACGCCCAGCCAGCCGCGCTCGATATGCCCGTTGGCGCGCAGGGCCTCGACCACCGGAATCACGAGCTCGGAAGGGATTGAGAAGCCGATGCCGACAGATCCGCCGGTAGGAGAGACGATAGCCGTGTTGATGGCGATGACCTCGCCCTGCATGTTGAAGGTCGGCCCCCCGGAATTGCCGGGATTGATCGGCGCGTCGAGTTGCAGAAAGTCATCGAACGGGCTGGCGCCGATATCCCGTCCACGCGCCGAGACGATCCCCGCCGTGATCGATGACCCCAGGCCGAACGGATTGCCCGCCGCCATGATCCAGTCACCCACCTGCACCAGCCTGCTTTCGCCCCATTTCACATAAGGCAGAGGCGTAGGGCTTTCGACCTTGATGACCGCAATATCTGTCAGGTCATCAATACCCATGACTTTTGCCGGAAGCTCATGACCGTTGGACAGTGACACCGTGATGTTCGACGCATCGCCGACGACATGATTGTTGGTCACGATGATGCCGGATGGATCGATGATGAATCCCGAGCCCGCACCGAGCATTTCCTCGCCATGATGCCGCAGACGTTCCCGGAACCGACGTTCAAGCGGTGTTCCCTTGACATCCGGCAATACGTGCAGACGTTTGCTGCTGGACGGGTTGATGTCTCGCGTCACAGCGATATTGACGACGGCAGGGCCAACTTTTTTGACAAGAGGCGCGAATGTCAGAGGCCGCGCAATGCCCAGCACACCCGCCATGTCGTTGCCGACAGCGGGAGTGACCGGAGCAGCCGCGCCATCGGCATGAGCCGGAGACGCTTCAAACCCTTGTCCGGCCAGAAGACCAGCAGACAACAGGGAGAAAGCGAGACGGCCTCTGGCTGACAGCGAAAACCTGTCCCAGCATCGCCCAAGGCGCAAACGGGAAGGCTGGAAACAGGACAATCCGGTCATTATGCGTTCAGCATCTTCATCACATCCTCATGCGTTGAGATAAACGAAACCTGAATACAATCCCAATGATAGGGGTCCGCCATCAATTTATGTCACACTGTGGCATGGATGCCGCGACTTAGTGTTTTTTTCGTGGTTCGGGCGGTGTTGCGAGAGCCGGATTCTCCGGCCAGTCATGACGCGGATATCGTCCCCGCATATCACGGCGCATATCCAGCCATCCATTCGACCAGAAAGACGCCAGATCGGCTGTCAGAGCCTGCGGGCGTCCGGCAGGCGAAAGGAGCGCCAGTCGCAGAGGCACCCTGCCCCCGGCCAGACGGGGCGTCTCCGTGGTGCCGTAAAAGACCTGCGCCCGCGCCGCAGCAACCGGGACCGGTTCGGTATAATCCACCTTCACACGCCCTCCCTTCAGAGAGAGTTCCGTCGGCAAATCCCGCTCCAGCGCCACCAGATCCCCATGCGGCAGGCGGGCGCGCAGGATCGCCAGAAGATCCAGACCCTTCAGCGCGGTCAGCGTCGTCACACCATTCAACCAGGGTGACAGCCATTCCGCGACTGAAGCTGAGAGCGCCTCATCCGACAGGTCGGGCAGGTCGGTTCGACCAAGTGTTTCACGGGAAACAATGACACGCGCCTGAAACTGCCGGGCCGCCTCGCTCCATGTCAGGGCCGTATCGAGCGAGGACGCCACCTGCGCCAGCAGTAACTCCGATGCGTCCTCACAGTTTACAGTTTCGGTCCGATCCCGCAGGACCAGCGCGCCGACCCGCAGACGTCGGCGCGCGATGATCGAACCGGAGGTCGAGTCGAGCGCCGTTTCCACCTGCTCGGTCGCCCTGTCCAGCAGCGCCTGCGGCAGATTGTTCGGATCAAGCGGCGCGGCGAGCCTGATCTCGGCGCTTTTCCGCAAAAACAGGGACGCCACAGCCAGCAGCTTCCCTTCACCCAGCCTGTCCGCCTTGCTGATGCGAGCACTCCCACCGCCTGACAGACGGTAGCTTCCCGGCTCACCCCGCGCCTGCGCGATGCGATCAGGGAACCCCGCCGCGACGAGGGCCGCGACATCGCCCGATGCAGGCGTGTGCGCAGGCAGGCGGAGGCGACGCCTGAACTGGCCAGCCGCCTGCCTGATCCGCGCCAGAGCCCCCCGGTCGGCATCCGGATGATCACCTCCGGCAATCAGGTCCAGACGGAGCGACAGGTCTGCCGGCGGCACGGGTGGCGGCCCACCGGCACGGCCACCCGTTCTGGGCCGGAGAGGGTCGCGCTCCTCCAGCAATGCAGCAAGATCAGCCGCCAGCGCCGCTTCGGTCGGGTTGCGGGCAGCCAACATGATCGCCGCCAGACGGGGATGCGTGCCGAGCGACGCCATTCTGCGCCCCAGCTCCGTCGGCTGCCCTTCCCCGTTCAGAGCACCCAACTGACCGAGCAGATCACGCGCCGCCGCGATCCCGCCCGCGGGAGGCGTATCTGGAAAACGGAGCGCGCTCTCCCCGCCCATGGCGTCACCCCAGAGACTGGTGGCCAGCACGAAGTCAGATAGATCGGCGTCCAGAATTTCCGGACGGTCATGAGGAGCGAGACCACGCCCGGTCGCCTCCGTCCAGAGCCGCAGGCTGAAGCCCGGCACCTCACGACCCGCACGACCCGACCGCTGCGTCGCCGCCGCACGGGAGATACGCATGGTCTCCAGCCGCGCCAGTCCCGCCCCGGGATCGAAACGCTGAGCCCGGCGAAAACCGCCGTCAATCACAATCCGCACGCCGGGCACGGTCAGGGATGTCTCAGCGATGGAGGTGGAGAGAATCACACGACGGCGACCATCCGGTTCAGGCGTCAGAACACGGGCCTGTTCAACGGGAGGCAGTTCCCCGTGCAGGGGCAGAACGAGGGCCGACACACCCTGTAACTCCGTCATGGCGCGTCTGATCTCGCCGGTCCCCGGCAGGAATACGAGAATATCGCCTTCATGCTCCGCCAGCATCTCGCGCACGGCGCGGGCCGCTTCCACCGGCAGGTCACGCGGCGAGGTCAGGTCGCGCTTCGCATGACGCACTTCGACCGGAAACTGTCGTCCTTCGCTCTCCACGACCGGTGCCTGCATCAGACCGCACAGGGTCGCCGTATCCGCCGTCGCCGACATGGCGAGCAGGCGCAGGTCGGGACGCAGCGTCTGCTGAAGATCGAGACAGAAGGCGAGCGCCAGATCGGCATCCAGAGACCGCTCGTGGATTTCATCAAAGATCACACACGCCACGTCGTCCAGTGTCGAATCGGACAGCAGGCGGCGCAGGAACAGCCCTTCCGTCACCACCTCGATGCGGGTCACCTCCGAGACGGCGCTTTCCAGTCGTGTGCGAAACCCGACTGTCTCTCCAGCCCTCTCACCCAGCAGGGACGCCATCCTCTGCGCCGCCGCCCGTGCCGCCAGCCGTCTGGGTTCGAGCATGATGATCCGCTCACCCTGACCGCGCCACGTCGCCGCCAGCAGCGCCAGAGGCGCGAGTGTGGTCTTGCCCGCCCCCGGAGGCGCCACCAGCACGGCGCTGGATTGCGTCTCCAGTGTCGCGGTCAGGGTCGGCAGGCACGCCCGGACCGGAAGATCCTCGCCTGGTGTGTTCAGAAGAGTGGCAATGATGGCGGCTCTGTCGTTCATGGTTCGGTTATGACGGGAGGCGTGGATCGGGGCAATCTTCCGGGATGGGATGCCTGTTTCATGGGAGGTTTTCTGGAAAAAGCTTCATCAAAAATTTCTCTCGGATCTGGAGCCGTTCTTCATGTGACAGAACGCCGCTCCCCGCCGCCGCCTCTTTGCTGTAAAGAGATCCCTCCATCCGTCACAGCCACAGGAGCGCGACCCTGCGCACTCTCCGCACCCTGTCCACCAGCTTCCTCGCGCTTGCCGGACTGTTCCTCTCCTTGTCCGCCTCCGCCGCTGAAAGCCAGCCGGTCACAAGCGAACGGGACACCGCCAGCCTTGTGACCGACAGCGACCGGATTGAAGCGGGACATCCTTTCAAGGCCGGGCTGCTCCTGCATCTGAAACCTGGCTGGCACACCTACTGGAAGAACCCCGGAGACGCGGGAGAGCCGGTAAACCTCACGGTCACACTCTCCGGCCACCTTTCAGGCAAGGCGGATGCCATTGAATGGCCCGCGCCGGAGCGTCTGCCGGAAGGCCCGCTGATGTCTTACGGCTATACCGGCGACGTACTTCTGCCGGTCACGATCACACCTCAAGCCGCTGACGCGCAAACTCGTGACACCAGTGTCAGCGCCCATGCGGACTGGCTTGTCTGCGCCGCCGTCTGCGTGCCGGAACAGGCTGACTTCCACCTTGATCTGCCAACGGGAGCAGTCACCTCTTCCCCGCAGTCGCCTCTGTTCACGCAGTCTGCGGAAAGGCAGCCTCGTCCTTCGCCTTTTCAGATAACGATCACCCCGAATGGTCTGCTGACTGTGCAGGGAGAGGGTCTGTCATCACAGGCCGTGCGGCAGGCGTGGGTCATCCCTGACGTCGCCGGACGAATTGATCAGGTCGCGCCGCAATCTCTGACGGTCGGTCAGAACCAGATGACGCTCCGCCTGAAACCCGAGGAAGGATTTGCCGAAGGGAAATCCTTCACCGGTCTTCTGGAACTACGGGATGCGGCCAACGAAAAAAGCGTGCTGTCCTTCAACGCCACGCCTGTCGCAGCAGCAAGCCCCATACCGGAGAACGGCTGGCTGGCGCTTGTCGTCTTTGCCTTTCTTGGTGGCCTTATTCTGAACCTGATGCCCTGTGTCTTTCCGGTTCTGGCCATGAAGGCGCTGGCCATTTTACGCCTGCATGAAGACCGGAAACATTTTCAGAGCGGTCTTGCCTATACGGCAGGCGTGCTGGCGATGTTCGGATTTCTTGGCAGTCTGACACTTGCCCTTCGCAATACCGGACTTTCCGCAGGATGGGGGTTTCAGTTCCAGTCCCCCCTGTTTGTCGCTGGAATCTGCTGGCTTCTGTTTGCGGTTGGTCTGGGTATGCTGGGTATTTTTGAATTACCCGTGATCAGCACAGGACAGTCTGTTCTTAGCCGGTACCGTGGCCTGTCAGGAGATTTTTTGACAGGACTACTCGCTGTGCTTGTCGCGACCCCCTGCACCGCACCGTTCATGGGGGCCGCCCTCGCCGGAGCGCTTACGGCTCCTCCCATGACAGCTCTGGGTATTTTTCTGGCCATGGGCCTTGGCCTTGCCTGCCCCTATCTCGCGATAACCCTTGTTCCGAATGCAGGACGATTTCTTCCCCGTCCCGGTCGCTGGATGGATATCGTCCGGCAGAGTCTGGCTTTTCCCATGTTTGCGACCTGCATCTGGCTGGTCTGGGTTCTTGCGCAGCAGGGAGGCGGCAACCTGGTAGCGGTTGGCTGCGCCGGTCTTCTGGCGCTGGGTTTCAGTGGTTGGCTCATGAACCTTTCACGGGCAGGTGGCGCATCGGGTCGATCACGTCCCGTGACGCTTGCTGCGGTCGTCATCGCACTGTCGCCAGTCGCGCTGCTACCTCTCTTGTCGTTATCATCAGAAATATCAACGGATTCAGTAAACGGCGCTCCGGATGGGGAAACTGCGTTTTCTCCGGAACGCCTCGCGGCTCTGAGAAAGGATGGAAAGCCTGTTTTCGTGGACATGACCGCGGCATGGTGCATCACATGCCTCGTCAATGAGCATGTAGCCCTCGAAAGTCCTTTCGTGCAGAAGTCCTTTTCACAGCATGGCGTTACTTTCATGAAGGGGGACTGGACCAGAAAGGATGCGAATATCACAGCATTCCTGCGTGACCATGGCCGTGACGGCGTACCTCTTTATGTCTACTACCCATCTCACGCAGAAGGACGAGTCCTCCCGCAAATTCTGACACCAGCCCTGATCATTCGAGCCATCGAAGAGAAATGAACTAAAATATCATTGTAATTTCAGCTCATTTCCAAAGACACACATCTGACTCCTTCTTTTGTTATCATATGGAAATTTTATAAATCTTCAGAAATCTTACTGAATCAGGAAAAGACACTTCAAATTCATTCCGTTACAATGAATAAATTATTGTGAAAAATTCCCTGATATGTTTTCATATTTCCTCTCTTCTGGTTATATTTTGATGGCAAAAAATATACGACAACAGAATCAAAGAGAATGCTGACGTCTGTAGGGAGTTTCCATGCCTGAAGTCTGTGTCTGTTATACATCCGACGCCGGATATCTGTTTCCAAGTTTCGTCAGCGCCATACAGGCAAGAGACAATACCAGCAAGGAGCATACCGATATCCTTCTGATCGGAATCGATATAAATCCAGCGACACAGAAAATCTTTTCCAGCCTCTGCGCTCGGAATGATATTATCTTTCTTTCATTTCAGGCGAAGGATATCGGGCAGGCTCCTGCCATGCTGGCTCGTCTGTTTCTCGATGATCTTCTACCCGCTTCTTACGAACGCTTCCTTTATGTGGACGGAGATACACAGATACGGGGTGATCTCGACCGCCTCCTGAAACAACCTCTTGCTAGCGGAACATTTGCAGCCGTAACGGACCCCATGAGTCTTGCCGTGGGAGATGACGATCAGACCGCCCGCTCATTTCAGGAACATTTTTCTGCGTTCGGCTTTTCTGATGAGCACGCAAAACAGTATTTCAACTCTGGTGTCATCTATGCCGATAGAGCGGGATGGGGGCGCATAGGAAGGGAAGCATGGGAAAAATTTGGTCTGTTTCAGTCGAAAACCCGTTACCCTGACCAGGATGTCCTTAATCTTGTCGGCCGTGACCATCGTGTTTCGATGTCTTTTGCCTGGAATTTTCCAATATTTTTTCGAAATATTGGTCTCGATACCATTATCTCACCCTGTATCTATCACTTCATGTCATCGCCAAAGCCATGGGACGTGACTGTACCACCCTGGGATATCACCGCATCCTTACCTTACGACGAAATCATGATGACTTTTCCGGAGCTGGCGCCCTACAGAACACAGATAAGCCTGGGCCGACGTCTACGGTATGAACTCCAGCAAAGATACAAGCGCTGGCAGGAAAGGCGGGAATGGTCAGGTGAACGTTTGCAGCGCATTCTCGCTTATGAGCAGGACGCCGATATAAAAAGCGGTTTCAAAATCACTGACTGATCAGCGCACAGAATTTTTTAGGGAATGCCTGTTTATTCAGAGGTTTTTCATTAACCACGAAAACAGGCGAGCCTTCGGGTTTCAATAGAGTTGACAACATGCTGTGCAAATAAACCGGCATTAAAGATGTTACACTTTTTTATGGTTGTGGGGCGAAATCCTGCAAAACACTCACCTGCACCGCAATATTTATAACAATTGCAAACGCCACAAAAAAAGGCCGTGACAGAAATCTGTCACGGCCTTTTCAGTCAGTCCTGAATTTTCACTCAGGCGCAGAGGCTAAATGACTTGTCACTAACTTCGAGACGATATGTCGCTGCTGCTTCAACTTGGATTTTGAGCAGAGCTTTTGTGTTAGACACTCTCTCTCCAAGGTTAAGGACAGCATCGCCGTTGGTCCAGCGAACCTTGCCGTTATTCTCAAGACCATGCCAGCCAATGTTCGACTGACCGTCCAGGTGGCTGTTGATAACGCGACCATGGGAGGAACCCTCCAGCAAGGTTGCTGTTCCAACAAGAACACCCAGCATACGACGATCATCGACAAACGGGCCGACGACGTCAGATGGCCTGCTTGCCCGTGAGCAGATCCGGATTTCCGTTACATTTGCGGGAATTTCGACTGTCACAACACCATTCTTTTCATCAAGACGACGCAGCGCCTCACCGGAAAGAGTGCGGAATGACAGATCTGATTTCCGGGTAAGGGAAATTTTGGTGGAAGCTGCCAGGCCAAGAGCCGTCGTGGCGCGTGCGGACAGGCGCTGATGCAGCATTTCCACCGTCTCACGATCCGTGACCAGAGGAGCCGCAGCATCAGCCCATGTCAGGCTGCGCGACGTCAGTGAAACGACAGCGCCACCCGTGAAGGAGCGACGGTTTCCCGTATCGAGATAGCTCTCTGTTGCAACATTTTCAGCGAGAATAACGCTGTGCTGCTCTGTCTCGACATGGAAATAGCGGTAGGAGGAGACGGAGCGGTCATAGAAAATGCTCGAACCGTTCACCAGCATACGCACCGGCACGAATCCGCCTTCAAGGTAGAGCCCATGTTCCGCTGTGACCAGAAGATCATTGGAAGGCACGTTCTCGGAAATGGCGTTCTTCAGGATTCGGACAGGATAACCGGCTTCTGTATCGTCCAGAGCCGGACGCACGACGGCGTTCTGGAAACCGACCCAGACAACCGGCCGGGTTGCCTCACCAGCACCAAGAACAATCAGTTCGTCACCAACCGACAGATCTTCAACAGCCACATCACCGCGTGTCGTGCGAATGAGCGTGCCTTCAAGGAAGCAGACATCCGTCGCAACCGTGTTGATCAGCCAATCGCCAGCAGCATCTTTGGAGAATGTGGAGGAGCCTGGAACAAAGCCGTCGGCTGTTTCGATATGAGACAGCGTATAGGTCTGACCGTTATCAAGCGTGATGTTCAGCGAATAGCTGCCGTCATCGTTCTTGGTATAAACGGCTGCCGTCGGCTGTGCATTCAGGTCCGCATCAATCGCAAAATGCGTGTTGGCGTTGACACCGACAAAAGTTGCGCCAACCTGCTTTGTATCGCCAGCCAGAACAAGTGTGTTGTTGCTGTCGTCAAAGCTGATCGTGCTCGTGATGCCATAGAGACGCGCATAAAACGTGCTGTCATCCGTCAGATTGATGTGCGGCAGATCGACCATCACGGAATTGGCCTGCGTGCCAAGCGTGGAGTTCGAAAGGTTCAGCGTGCCGCCACCTGCAAGATGGCTGCTGTCGAAAACAACGTTTCCATCATTGCCGGTAATATTGAGCGTGCCATCCATGGCGCTGACCCCGCCAAGCTCAACCTTTGCTGGCGTGTCGATGTTCAGAACGCCATTACCCCGGACTTCGAAACCGGCTGTCGAGAAGACGTAGCTGTTAGGATTTTCCGGGTTACTGGCAGTGACTGTCAGCGTCGCATTCGGATTGACCGAAAGGCTGACGAACTGCCCCACATTCTGCTGATCAGCAACAACATACAACGGATCAGTCTCTGATCCACTCAAGGCTGCATGATAGCAACTGTCGGATTGAGGAATTGCGCCCAGAGACCAGTTGCTGCTGTCAGACCAGCTTGCGGGGTTGTCTGCCGTGCCTGTGCCGATGAACGCATCCGTGGCTACGGCTGAGTGGTTTGTATAACCGTCCGTGCTCGACGCCGTTCCGGAACCAACACTGTCAGCATGCGCCACGACGGCCTGAAGCTGCTGGTATTCTGTCGTGGACGTGTAACCCGGCGTGACAGGGTTGGTATTTGACTCTGTAAACACCCAGTTTCCAGAACCATCTTTACTGAACGACACATTGCCGGGCGTGAAGCCGTTCGCCGCCGCCACATCCGACAGTGTCAGGGACTTCCCGTTAGTGAAAGAGATCGTGTAGCTGTAAGAACCGTCGCTATTCTCGGTAACAACGGCATTGACTGGCGTGACACCGTCAGATCCGTTGATGGCAAAGTGCGAATTTTCTGAAACACCATAAATCGGTGTGGAAATCGTCGAGTCGTTTGCATGCAGTACAAGTGTATTGTTCGTGGATGGGTCGAACGTGATCGAATGTCCCGTCGCGTTCCAACCGGTATAAAGTGTACTGCCATTCTGAAGCGTGATGTCCATATCAGAGATACTGACAGGGGCCTCGGGGCTTCCAAGCGTCGAGTTGACCAGATTGAGGTTGCCTGTCCCGTTGAGACTGTTGCCATCCAGAACAACTTTACCCGGATTATCAATGATCGTGATTGTACCACCACGATTCTGGGTATAGAGACCCAGTTCCACCTGCGACGGTGTATCAATGATCAGCTCACCGGTCGGGGCAATTTCCATGCCGTATGTCGCGAAGACATTTCCCGCATCGTTTGACGACGCCTGAGCCGTAATCTTCAGAGTCCCGTAGTCGCCAATACTCAGAGACCGTATCTGCCCGTAAGAGACAGCGTTAGCGACAGCGACACCACGATCATCTTCACTGACGCCAGCAATAGCAGCTGCCTGACATGTATGACTCTGAGGCAGATCATTGTTTGACCAGTTCGTGGGATCGAAAAAATCGTCCGACGTTGACCCATTCCAGTATGTTGTAGCCATCTTACGGACCTCATTCGCTGAAAGCGCCGGCCAGAACCGGGCATCCGTCACTCTCCCCAAATTTTGGCTGAACTGTCAGGGCGAGCGCAGAAAAGGATTATTACAGGTATTTTTCTATCGCATGCGTATACTGTTTGTTAACCTTTTTCAAACGATTAGTTCCAAAAAATATACATGATATTCGCAACTCTTTGTTTTTTAATGTTTTTATTTATTTTAGACACTTATTCGGATTCTATTGATTTAAAAAAAAAGACATCCGAACGCTTGTTTCATTGATGATCCCGCACCAGATTATACTCTTTTCCCAATAATATCGGCAGCGTCAGCCGTACACGGGCATGCCAATAAGACACCAACTCACTTCTATTTTGGAAAAATCCAAATATACAGCTCTCAGATTTGTGTTCGCATTTCTTTATGCACTTTAGCCGCCCGCCGTGCTGCGAATGAACAATATCCTTCCATCCGCCCAAGAATGACATACGCATGATAAAGGGCTGCGCTACGATTGCCTTTCAGGACATTGAAGACAATTCCCCCAACAGGCCTGATCGTGAACTCCAGGAGAATGCCTAAAGGCGCAGCGTTTTTCCTCAGCGCATATCCCATGCCTCTGGCGTAGCTTCTGGCGCGCGCCAGATTGATGCCTATCGATTTATCCGGATGAATCACGCGAATTCGCGTGTCAAAATAGCCCTGAACACCGTAGGCCAGCAGCCGCAACCCCAGATCCTGTCCTTCTGCAGCAACAAACCGGCAGCCAGGCCCCATATTGACGTCGAAACCTCCCACAGCTTCATAGGCAGTCCGGCGTATGAACATGCTGAACTCCACAAGACCCGTCCAGATATTGCTTTCATTCAGTCTTGCGCTTGTATCCAGCCACCGCCCCATCTGCGATGGAAGGCCATGCTGATTCAGCACAGCCCCAGTCAGCAGCCCCAGAGAAGGGTTCTCCCTGAAGCTGGCATCCACCTGTTCCAGCGTCTTCGGGAGATAAAGGCAGTCATCATCGGGGAAAGCTATGATGTCCCCGGAGGCATACGAGGCTCCCACCACACAGGCATAGCGACATTTTTGGATATTGATCCTGATATGCCGGATCGGCCAGAGTTTTGAAAAATCAGCAATGACAGTATCGTAGATATTACTGCCGCTCTGATCGACGAGGATGACTTCAAGGTCACGGAAGGACTGGCGCGCCAGAGCATCCAGAAAAGCCCGGACATCACCGGGACGGTCCAGCGTTGGAATGACGAGAGAGAAACGCATCAGCTTTACCAGCTCATTTCAAACGAAAACGACTCACTTCTACAGATTCAGAATATGCTCTGGCCTGAGACGCCCGCGCAGCACGTCCCTCCACGCAAGCCAGTTTCCTTTCGTGCGTCCTTTACGATCAACCCATGGCTCCGGACGAAAACTTTTTGCGACATTGATCAGCGTATGGCGCCCGGCGCTCCTGAACGCGTGCCCCCAGAGATATGATCCCTTGCGGGCAAGGTACAACGGATTGACAATCTGGGAATATCCCAGACGTACGCCTGATGTCTTGCCCTTTTTACTGCCAAGATGAATACCCTTGGCGCCGTTGCCCCGGACAATACGACCGTAAGGCAGAATTCGCCTCGAAAAGTCGATATCTTCATACCACGCATACAGAGGCAGACGCTCATCAAAGCGAACACCAGTATGCCGGATCACATCCAGGCGAAAAGCCATATTGCATCCATACGTGTTGAATACGTCAACGATCATATCATCCCGCTGAGTCAATGGCTTCGCCAGTTCTGCAAGCGCATGATCCACAGGCAGTCCGGGACCGACAGCTCCGTCTTCCAGAACCTTGCCCGTCATTCCGGCAATCCGGCTGTCACTCCTGAAGACAGCCAGCATGTTTGCGATATAATCCTGCTGTGGAAAGAAATCATCGTCAAGAAACAGCATGATGTCAGCATCCAGAGCATGATCCAGAATGACGTTTCTTTGCGCAGGCAGACCACGACTACCCTGAAGCAGAACAAGATCACATCCCGGCACAAGTTCATCTGTGATGCCTTCGATATCGGCCGGGTTTTTATAGCAGATGACAATCGCGTCCGGCCTTACACTCTGCCTGTTCAATTCCTCTATAAGTGCAACCAGAACAGGCGCACGTCCCGAGGACGCCAAACCAACAATGACTTTCGGCTCAACAGGAAGATCCGTCATGATCTGCATTCTTTCCACGATTACCTGACGGCGCAGACACTCCTCCGCCGTCCCGGATACATTTGACCCAAACAACAAAACCATCTTGGCCCGTTCTTTTCAAACAGGACACTCTACTTGCGCGGCATCACGCTCCAGGGACGGCCACCCCTTCAAACTCCAGCAGCCACATCTTGTCATCGATCCCGCCATCACCGGAATAACCACCCAATCCGTGTACAGCCACGACACGATGGCATGGGATCAGGATCGGAACAGGGTTGCGTCCCACAGCCTGTCCGACGGACCGGGCAGAACCTCCAGCCAGTTCCGCTATCTGTTTGTAGGTTCGCGTCTCACCGAGAGGAATCTCACACAGAGCCGCCCAGACCTTTTTCTGGTAATCCGTACCCTGCGGCTTCATCGGATATGGAAACACGCCTGTCGGCGTATCAAACCATTGATCCAGCCAGTCCCGCACTTCGCACAGCAAAGGCGTCTCGGTCTGATCACGTCCCCACCCCCAGTCCAATGCGACGATCGCTCCATCTTCTTCCGTGATCGTAAGAGGCCCCAACGGAGAATGCAGGGATAACTGAGGCATGGAAACACTCCGGCAAGATGGCCACACAGATGCGCACAGGACGTGCTACCTCTTGTCCGCGCCAGTCAGCCTCCCGTCAATATTCACTTAAGATTTTCGAACGAGATACTGCACATCATGCCGTCAAACGCATCACTTCAGCACCACGCCCTGCCACCGGTCTTTGCTCTCGCCACGGGATCAGGACGCGGCGCCATCGCCATCATACGTGTCAGCGGCGCAGGCAGCGACACCATCCTTCATACTCTTGCAGGACGACTTCCTTTTCCGCGCAGGGCGTCTTTTCGCAAGCTCTGGCGCAACGCCGCACTTCATGAAGACCATCTGGACGATGCTGTGGTGATCTGGTCACCCGGCCCCAACAGTTACACCGGCGAGGACAGTTTCGAACTCCATCTCCATGCTGGTCCAGCGATCATTTCCGCCGTGGCTGACGCTCTGGTGGAAACAGGCGCCAGACCTGCCGAACCGGGTGAATTTACGCGCCGGGCCTTCATGCATGGACGTGTGGATCTGACGGAAGCCGAGGGCATTGCGGACCTGATCGAAGCCGAGACCGAGACACAACGCAAGCAGGCCCTTGCGCAGGCCGATGGCGCTCTTGGAAGTCTTTACAAAAACTGGGCGACCAGACTGCGCAGTGTTCTCGCTCAGCAGGAAGCCCTGATCGACTTTCCTGACGAGGAGCTTCCCCCGGAAGTGGAACACGCCCTTCTCGCTGAAATCGCGACACTGAACACTGAAATCCGCCATCATCTCGCGGACGGGGAACGCGGGGAACGCATCCGACGCGGACTCGTCTTTTCGATTGTCGGACCACCGAACGCGGGAAAATCCAGCCTTCTGAACCTGCTGGCGGAACGCGACGCCGCCATCGTCTCTCCCATTGCCGGCACCACCCGCGACACGATTGAAATCGCGACCATTCTGGCCGGGGTGAAAGTCACGTTCGTCGATACAGCCGGCCTGCGTGAGACCAGCGATCCGATCGAGGCAGAAGGCGTCCGGCGGGCGATGTTTCACGTGGAACATTCCGATTTCGTTCTCCAGCTTTTCCCTTCAGATCAACCCTATCCCACGGTCATTCCTCAGGCGCTCCCTGTCTGCAACAAGACCGATCTGGCTCCCGCCCCCGCCACGCTGGACCAGCATCCCGTGCTCGGCATCAGCCTTCAGAACGGCGACGGCGTTGCAGAGCTACGGAAAACACTTGAAAGAGAAGCCCTCAAACTGACACAAGGAAGCGGACCGCCACCCCTGACGCGTGCGCGTCACCGGGCGGCAGCGGAAGCGGCTTCAACCAGCCTGGAAGCAGCGCTGAGCATGGACTGGCCGGAAATGCGCGGTGAGGAGTTGCGTCTGGCCATGCGCGCATTGGGACGACTGACTGGCGAAGTCGGCGTTGAGGATATACTGGATACCATCTTCGGTCAGTTCTGTATCGGGAAGTAAGAGGGAAACATCATGGAAACGCGGTTCGATGTCATCGTCGTCGGAGGCGGACACGCGGGCTGCGAGGCGGCGGCAGCGGCGGCCCGGTGCGGAGCGAAAACGGCCCTCCTTACGCATCGCATGGATACTGTTGGCGCCATGTCCTGCAACCCTGCCATCGGCGGGATCGGCAAAGGACATCTTGTGCGCGAAATCGATGCGCTCGACGGGCTTATGGGACGCGCCGCTGACGCCGCCGGAATTCATTTCAAACTGCTGAACCGCTCAAAGGGGCCTGCCGTTCACGGTCCCCGCGCACAGGCCGATCGCGGCCTCTATCGGAGCGCCATCCACACACTCCTGCAGGCAACCAACAATCTGACCATCATCGAAGCGGCAGTAGGCGATCTGCTTCTGACGCCCGATCAGGCCGTGGCTGGTGTCGTTTGCGAAGATGGCAGAAATTTTCTGGCGCCTTCCGTTGTCATTGCTGCGGGAACCTTCCTTCGGGGCGTCATTCACTTCGGCCATGAGACCGAACCGGCTGGGCGGGTCGGCGATCTTCCTGCCAATGCATTAGGCCTCCGCCTCGAAGCGCTGGGTCTGCCCATGGGGCGCCTCAAGACCGGCACGCCCGCCCGTATTGACCGCGCCAGCATCGACTGGGAGTCGCTTCCTGAGGATCAGGGCGACACGGAGCCGGAGCCTTTTTCCTATCTGACGACCCACATCAGCAACCCGCAGGTAAGTTGCCGCATCACAGCGACCAATGAAAAAACTCATGCCATCATTCGTGAGCACATTCACCTGTCGGCTGTTTACGGTGGTGCCATCGCCGGACGCGGCCCACGCTACTGCCCGTCCATTGAAGACAAGGTCGTCCGCTTTGCCGAGCGCACGTCCCACCAGATCTTTCTGGAACCGGAAGCGCTTCCCGACAATCCGGGCGGAGATCTGGTCTACCCCAATGGTATTTCGACCAGCCTGCCGCCTTTTGTGCAGGAGCAGATGATCCGCACCATTCCCGGACTGGAGCAGGCCCGTATCATCCGCCCCGGTTACGCCGTGGAGTATGATTACATTGACCCGCGCGCCCTTTCGCACGCGCTGGAACTCCGTGCGATTCCCGGTCTTTATATGGCGGGACAGATCAACGGCACCACGGGTTACGAGGAAGCCGGAGCGCAGGGTCTTCTCGCCGGGATCAACGCGGCACGCCGTGCCGCCGGAAGTGACGCGCTCAGCATCAGCCGGAGCGAGGCCTATCTGGGCGTCATGATCGATGACCTCGTGACGCAGGGCGTCTCAGAACCCTATCGCATGTTCACCTCGCGTGCGGAGTATCGACTGACCCTGCGCGCCGACAATGCCGACCTGCGACTTACACCTCTCGGCATTGCCTGCGGATGCGTCGGCACGGAGCGCGCCCGTCAGTTTGAGAAAATCAGCAATGAACTTCAGGCCGCAACCGAGCGCGCCAAGGCGGAGACATGGCTTCCGGCAGACATTACCCACGCCGGAGGCGCCGCCTCTCAGGATGGCCGCAGGCGATCTCTTTTTGAAATCATGGCGTCCGGCGGAGACACATCCATCGCCGGACGACTGGCCCCATGGTTCGCTGAACTGCCGCATCGTGTTCGTCTGCATGTGGAAACAGAGGCCCGTTACAGCGGCTATCTGATCAGGCAGGAGCGGGAAATCAGGCAGCTTCATGCTGAAGCCGCCGTCACCATTCCGGAGAGCTTCGACTTCAGCAAGGTCGGTGGCCTGAGCGCGGAAATGAAAGAACGGTTCGAGCGGGTGCGTCCGGGCAACTTTGCTGCCGCCCAGAGAATTCCGGGCATCACACCGTCGGCGCTGGTCGCTCTTCTCGCTCACATCAGGCAGGCCGCATGACCCCTGTTCCGCCATCCTCCATTCCCGGCGTTTCACGTGAAACACTGGAGCGACTGACCTGCTTCGCCAATCTTCTGGTCCGGTGGACAGCGAAGATCAACCTGATTTCTCCCGGCGATGTGCCGCATCTATGGGAGCGGCACATCCTCGACAGCCTGCAACTCGCGCCACTGATCGAGCAGGGCAGCCATGTGACCGATCTGGGTTCAGGCGGCGGCTTTCCGGGGCTGATCATCGCCATCGCAGCCGACGCGGACGTGACGCTGGTTGAATCCGACCGACGCAAGGCCACTTTTCTGCGTGAGGCCAGCCGAGCAACCGGTTGCCGGACAACGATCGTCAATCAGAGAATCGAAGCCGCTGCAGTGCCGCCCGCGCCCGTCGTCACGGCACGCGCTCTGGCAAATCTGTCCCAACTTCTCACCTGGACAGAAAAACTTGTCGCCAATGACGGGTATGCGCTGTTTCTGAAGGGGCAACAGGCCGCCGATGAGTTGACCAATGCCGAGCGCGACTGGCACATGACAGTCACAAACATTCCCAGCCGCACTTCAGGCGGCACCATTCTGAAAATAAGCGATATCAGGCGTGTCTGAATCCAGAAAGAATACGAAAACTTCGAAACCAGCCTCGCATCCGGCACGCGGATCGGCCCAGCCCATTACCCTCGCCATAGCCAACCAGAAGGGGGGCGTCGGCAAGACAACGACCGCCATCAACCTTGCCGCCGCCCTTGCCCAGAGCGGGCAGCGGGTCGTGCTGATCGACCTCGACCCACAGGGCAACGCTTCAACCGGAATCGGCGTGGATTATAACGCCCGCAAACGCGGCTCCTACACCCTGCTCATGGGCGAGGCCGAAGCCGCCGCGCTGGTGCAGAAAACGGACATTGAAAATCTTGGCGTGATTTCGGCCAGCACGGAGCTTGTCGGCGCGGAGATCGAACTGATCACCGAGGATGAGCGGGAACAGCGGCTGAAATCGGCCATCAAGTCTCTGGCGGGTTCTGCGGATTACATCATCATCGACTGCCCGCCGAGCCTCGGCCTTCTGACTCTCAACGCGCTCGTCGCGGCGGACGGTGTCGTTGCGCCGCTCCAGTGTGAGTTCTTCGCGCTTGAAGGCATCAGCCATCTGACCCGCACCATTGAGAAGGTCAAAAAACAGTTCAATCCGGCGCTCAAGACCACAGGCATTGTCCTGACAATGTATGATCGCCGCAACAATCTTTCCGAACTCGTTGCTGCCGACGCCCGCAGCTTCTTCGGCGATGCGGTGATGGAAACCATCATCCCGCGCAATATCCGCATCTCGGAAGCCCAGAGCCATGGCACGCCCGTCATGACCTACGACGCACGTTCGAGCGGCGCGACGTCCTACACGGCGCTTGCGCTTGAACTGCGCAAGCGCCTTGAAAACACGAGCAACTGAGGTTCCGAGCGTGAGCACGAAGAAATCCCCCGCCCGTCCACGTCTTGGTCGCGGACTCGCCGCCCTGCTCGGTGAACAGCCAATCCTGTCAGAACCAGCCCTCACAACAGCAGGCGAGGTATCCTCGTCCCAGCCTGTGCGTAACGGCGTTTCTTCGTTGCCTGTCGAATCTCTGGAACCCAGCCCCTTTCAGCCACGTCAGAACTTCGCACCCGAAGCTCTGGGCGAGCTTGCGGAATCCATCCGCGCCCGAGGCATTCTGCAGCCTCTTCTCGCACGACCGCATCCGGACAAGCCCGGCACCTACCAGATCATCGGTGGCGAGCGTCGGTGGCGTGCAGCCCAGCAGGCCGGGCTGCACGATGTCCCTGTCCTCGTCCGTGAACTCGACGATACCGACGCCATGGCGGCAGCGCTGGTGGAGAACCTCCAGCGCGCCGATCTCAATCCGATGGAAGAGGCCGAAGGCTTCAGCCGTCTGATCGAGGACTACCGCCTGACACAGGACGAACTGGCCCGGGCAATCGGCAAATCCCGTCCGCACATCACGAACACGCTCCGACTTCTGCGACTCCCGTCCGCACTCCGGGCGGATGTTGTGGAAGGTCGGCTTTCGGCAGGACATGCCCGGGCCCTGTTGACGCATCCTCATCCGGAAGCCGCGGCAAAAGACGTTATCGCAAAAGAGATGTCTGTCCGACAGACTGAGGCCCTTGCCCAGAAAGCCCTCAGAGAGGCGGCACAGCCCGTGCAGCAGAAGCCCGTGCGGGAGAGACGCGACCCCGAGATCGCCATGCTGGAGAGGGATCTCTCGTCGAAACTCGGGCTTCCTGTGCAGATTCAGTTTGATGGCAAGGGCGGCACGCTCCGCTTTTCCTATCGGACGCTGGATCAGCTTGATGGGTTGCTGGCGCTTCTTAACAGATAATTGTAATTCCTCTCTTGCGCTGGAGCGGAACGGCTGTTAAAAGCCCGCCTTATTCCAGCCTACAGGCTTGGAACTGGAAATCCTGGGCGCATAGCTCAGTTGGTAGAGCAGCTGACTCTTAATCAGCGGGTCCAAGGTTCGAGCCCTTGTGCGCCCACCAGGATTTTACTCCGACACACAGCAGAATATTTACCCGTTTTCCATGTCATGGAAAACCGGGACTGTGCCGCTCGGCATGCACGCGAAGACTCTCTGCCATGATCGCGTATATGCATAACCGGCGTCTCTCATAGTAACTGCCCTTACTGTCCGCATCAGTGCCGGGTTTTTCCAACACCAGACCCAGGACTACACAAAATTGTCAGATGTCGTTTAGTCCGTGCCGACGGAACCTTTCCTGCGCCCGGAAGTTTAAGGACACGACAGCGACCTGCACTCCATGTTCGGAAACAAGAACAATACGCCGACCATACATGCATCACAGGTTGCATTATTTGTAAGAGGTTTTCATGTTTGCATCCCGGCATATCGCCCTTGTCGCATCGTTCGGCATGGCGCTCGCTTCTGTTGGCGTAGCTCAGGCCCAGACAGCAGCCCAGCAGCTTCCGGCCGGCACGACCCTGTCGACAGCACCCAATGGCGCCCTGCCCGTCACCAACCCGGCCAACGCCGCCTCCGCCCCCACGGAAGGCGCGCAGATGGTAAAAGGCATCACCGGCGCGACAACCGCCGCAACGCCTGGCGCTCTCGGTGAAAACGGCCTCCCGTCCATCGACAACGCAACACCCGGGAACGTCGCGGGTCTCCTGTCCTACTGCATTCACAAGAAATACGTGAACGGCACGACATCCCGCAGTGTGGCCCGCAAGCTGGCGAAGCGTGCGGACGTGAAGAACGATCAGAACTACTCGCTCGGTGGGCAGGGCCTGCTGTCGAACGCCACCTCCACGCCGTTCGATATCTCCACACTCGACAAGTCCAAGCGCGTCAAACTGTGCAGTGACCTGACGAAAAAGGGTCAGGAGCTTCAGTAAGGCTCCATCCTCCCGCACGTCACGAAAGCCGACCGGGTTTCGCCGGTCGGCTTTTTTTATGTCCGACAGTCCGATGGGGCTTTGCCCCATACCCCACAAAGGCGCACCGTCCCTTTGATCCCGGTTTGCGCTGAAGCCGAACCACTTTCGGCAAAACGTCACACGCTCCACCTGTGTCCACTATTGTTCGCGTGCGGCGGATCGCGCACAATCACTTTCATGAATGCGCCCAGCGGCTCTCGCCCGACCAATACGCTCTCCCTCGCCTCCGCACTTCCGGAGACGACCTCGCCCGCCAGAGCCGCTCTCCAGACTGCTCTGGCCCGCACGGCTCTCTCCATCGAGCCTCGTGAAGAACCAGCCCTTCTCCGGCGCATAGGCCGCGCCCTGACACCGGGCGCGCAGGAGGTGCCCGACGAACTCTTCATCAGCGCTCTCTGCGCCGTCAGACGCAAGCGCTGGGCCTCACGCCTCATGGACCAGACCCGCCGCGACGGGCGCATCTGGATTTCGCGCGAGGATATGGAGCAGGCGGCCAGCGCCGTCGAAAACCCCGACGCCACGGACGACGATCTCTTCGCGGCCCTCAAGCCCGTCATGGCGGCGCGTTTCCATGAGCTGGGCGACACACCCAGAGAGGCGCTTGCTGGTATGCAGGCGGACCTGCTCGACACCGGGCGCGTCCTCTCCGCAGGACAGACCGCACGGCTGGCCGACGCCATTGCCGACGCCTTCAACGTCTCCGACCGTGAGCGCTTTGTCGGACGCGCACAGGAAGCCGAGGAAGCCCGCGTCCGTCAGGAAGCCTCCATCGAGCAGACGGCCCGCGCCCGTCGTGAGAGCGAGGAGAAGCGCCTCGAAGACTGGGAAAGCAGTCTTGTCCGCTTTCAGGAAGTCCCCGCAATCCTGCGCTGCTCGCACCGTGAGGCCCTGCGCTGGATCGCTGAAAACCGCATCCCGGTTGCTCGCCGCATCCTCCAGAAGGACGGGCAGGAGTTGTGGGAGTTCGACCCCAACGAACTGATCGCCCTGCGCCCTGCCCTGCCTGAATGGCGGCGCATCAGCGAGGAGTTTTTCGACCGCAAGGAGAAGCGTGGCCGCGACCGTGACGGACGACGGGACGCGCCACTGCCGGAACCTCCCAAGGTCGGCAAGCATGTCGCCAATTCGGTCATCGCCCGCGTGGCGGCCCTCGACCGCTACGCCGCCCATTTCCGCACCGCTCGCGCCCTTGAACGCCGTATCACGCTGATTACAGGCCCGACCAACAGCGGCAAGTCCCACACGGCGCTCGACGCACTGGCGAAAGCCGAGAGCGGTCTTGCGCTGGCGCCTCTGCGTCTGCTGGCCCACGAGTTCCGCGAGGCGCTGGCGGCCCGCGGTGTGGAAGCGTCACTCTCTACCGGTGAGGAGCGGATGATCGTGGAAGGCAGCAAGCATCTCGCCGCAACCGTCGAGATGTGCCCGTTCTTCAATCCCGTCGATGTCGCCATCATCGACGAAGCGCAGATGCTCTTCGACCCCGATCGTGGCGCCGCCTGGACCGCCGCGATCATGGGCGCGCCCGCCCGCCACCTCTATATTCTCGGCGCGCCCGAATGTATTCCGATGGTCCGTCGCATCGCCGAACTCTGCGGCGACCCGATCGACGAAATCTCTCTCCAGCGCAAAAGCCCGCTGAAAGCCGCATCCTCCCCCGTCCGACTCAACGAACTCAGGGCCGGCGACGCCCTGATCGCCTTCTCCCGCCGTGAAGTGCTGGATCTGCGCGCCGCCCTGATGGAGCGCGGTCGCCGCGTCGCCGTCGTCTATGGCGCGCTCAGCCCGGAAGTCCGTCGCGCCGAGGCCCAGCGCTTCAACTCGGGCGCTGCCGACATCCTGATCGCCACCGACGCTATCGGCATGGGGCTCAACCTGTCCATCCGCCGCGTGGTGTTCGCGGCCCTCAGAAAATTCGATGGTCGCCAGACCCGCGATCTGACCATTCAGGAGGTCAAGCAGATCGGTGGTCGTGCGGGCCGTTACGGCAAGCACGAGGAAGGCATTGTCGCCGTGCTGGCTGACGCTGGCAGCCCGCGCTTCATCCGCGACCACCTCAACGCCGACCCGGTTCCGCCCGATGAACTCCGTCCGCTCGTGCAGCCCGACGCCGACATCGTCCGCGCCATCGCCACGGAAATCGGCTCCGACAGTCTCTACGGCGTGCTGGCCCGCATCCGCCGCGCCGTGCTTCGGCACGACGACCCCAACTACCGTCTGTCGGACATGGAGCAGCCTTTCGCCATTGCGTCCGCTCTGGAAGGTGTGGAAGGGCTCGATCTCACCCAGCGCTGGACCTACGCCATGTGTCCCGTCGATGACCGTGACAACGGCATCAGTCGTCTCGTTGGCTGGGCCGCCGAGCACGCCGCCGGAGCCCGTATCCCGCCGCCCGGCACAGGTCGTCTCCCACCGCCAGACCGCGCAGGCCGGGAAGAGCTTGAACGCGCCGAAAAGCGCCACAAGCGGCTTGTCGCGTGGCGCTGGCTGGCGCTGCGATTCCCGGAGACCTACCCGGATCTGGAATCAGCCGAGGACACCACCCGCAAACTCAACGAGTGGATCGAAAGCGTGCTGCGGCAGCAGAGCCGGACACGGAAGCAGAAAGAACGGCGGTAGAGGCTGGGGTCGAGAGAGTGTTGTGCCGGGGCGAGGGCGGGGCTTTGCCCCGAACCCCACCAAAGGCGGCGCCTTTGGAAACCGGTTGTTGAAGTATGTGTTCGTATAGAATATTTCTCCAATACACTTGTAATGACCTGCATCCATTAATTACAATTAATAATCATGCATAAAAAGAGTATGTTATGTCGCAACTTGTATTCGATGGCACAGAAGAAACTCTGGTTCTGATAGACAAAAATGGCAAATCTGTCGGTTCATGGCACGCCAACAACCGTACAGACAGCCATGCAACCTTACATTTTGTTCCCAATGGCAGCCTTCCTTTTCAGGACAGGACTGCGCCGCACCGTCACAGCGCGCCTAACGCGGACACGGTCAATGGTGAATACGGCTCTTTCGGTATCATTCGTATGATGCCTTTCGATGGTCATGCCGGTGTTGGTGTTCATGCCGGAAGAGCAAATACTCCTGACAAGTCCATCCTGCGAGGTATCGGCCCGGATCATGTTACCCAAGGATGTATAAGAACGACTGAAGACGCCATGAAAGCCATAACGGGCGTCATGGCCCAAGATCCGCTTCTGACCATAACAGTGAAAAACAATCGCAGGAAACACTGATATGTGGAAAGCAAATTTAGCATTTATTGTCGGCCTGTCCATCATGGCCTGTCCTGTTTCATCACAGGCGCAGATCATCACAGCAACAGATACGACGAGCGAAGCTTCGGTTCAGATTATAAATACACCTTATCTTTTACAGCCAGAAAACAGATATGGTGCGGTTTGGGTAGCACTCGACAAAAACACCTTAAAAAACGGACGGACTCCGTTACAAAAAGGCAGTTACGGCACAGTGGAAGCACAAGAAAAAGTCTGTTTTTCTTCCAATGAAACAAAAAAATCCAAGATTCTTGTCATATTCATTAACACAAAAAGCCAGCCTCTTACGATTACTTCTACCAACCTTTCTCCCGCAAAATCCTTGTCGGATGCGAGCGACAGAAACAAGACGCTGCTCGTTGCGTTGGACAACATGACCCTCACTGACACCATAACGTCGGGAGAGGAGGATAACTGGCGTAAAGGGAACCCTAAAAAAATATCCCTGCTATCCGGCAGCACTGCATGGATCGAACCAGGGATTCACACCCTGAAGAATGTTGGTCGAGAAAAATCCGAATTTATAACAATAGAGTGGTAGAAATTACTTCGTTTGAAACGAAAAATATTTTCTTATCAACACATCACCTGAAAAACGTCGAAGTAAGGTCTTCATCCTCAAATCAGGAACAAAGGGGCCGCGCCCCTTTGCGGGTCAAGGGCAGCGCCCTTGAATCCCCTCCAACACACCCAGCAATCACCCCACCTTCTTCTTCCGCCCACGCACAGCCTTCCTCGCCACAGGCGGCACAGCTTCACCCTCCTGCATCAGAAGCGGCGCGAGGAAGCGTCCCGTGTGGCTGGCCTTGCACTGGACGATCTCTTCCGGCGTGCCTTCAGCCACGACTTCACCGCCGCCGCTGCCGCCTTCGGGGCCGATGTCGATAATCCAGTCTGCGGTCTTGATGACTTCCAGATTGTGCTCGATCACCACGACCGTATTACCCTGATCGACCAGCGCATGGAGCACTTCCAGCAGCTTGCGGACGTCTTCCGTGTGCAAACCTGTGGTGGGCTCATCAAGAATATACATCGTGCGGCCTGTCGCACGCCGCGCCAGTTCCTTGGACAGCTTCACGCGCTGCGCTTCACCGCCGGAAAGGGTGGTGGCCTGCTGGCCAAGAGCGACGTAGCCAAGGCCAACTTTCTGAAGAATGGCGAGGCGATCGCGGATACGGGTCTGCGCCTCGAAATAGGGCAGCGCCTCGTCCACGCTCATCGCCAGCACATCGGCGATCGACTTGCCCTTGAACTTCACTTCCAATGTTTCACGATTATAGCGCGCGCCTTTACACGCATCGCAGGTGACGAACACGTCGGGCAGGAAGTGCATCTCGATCTTGATGACGCCGTCGCCCTGACAGGCTTCGCAACGACCGCCTTTCACATTGAAAGAGAAGCGTCCCGGCTTGTAGCCACGCGCCTTGCTTTCCGGAAGTTCCGCGAACCAGTCACGGATTGGCGTAAACAGGTCGGTGTAGGTCGCCGGGTTGGAGCGCGGCGTCCGACCGATGGGTGACTGGTTGATGTCAATGATCTTGTCGAGCAGTTCCAGCCCGTCCACACGCTCGCACGGAGCGGGCGTCTGCGACGAGCCCATCAGACGCCGGGAGAGGGTCTTGTAGAGTGTATCGATGACCAGCGTGGACTTGCCGCCACCCGACACGCCCGTGACACACGTGAAGGTGCCGAGCGGGAATTTGGCCGTCACGTCCTTGAGATTGTTGCCTGTGGCGCCACGGACCGTCACAAACCGCTTCGGATCGATCGGGCGGCGTTCTTTCGGCACTTCGATGCGTTTGCGTCCCGACAGATAGGCACCGGTCAGACTGTCCTTGCAGGCGGCGACTTCGGTCGGTGTGCCGCTGGCGATCACCGTGCCACCTTTCACGCCCGCGCCCGGTCCCATGTCGATCAGCCAGTCCGCACTGCGGATGGCGTCCTCGTCATGTTCGACAACGATCAGGGTGTTTCCAAGAGCTTTCAGACGTTGCAGCGTCGCCAGAAGCCGCTCGTTATCGCGCTGATGCAGCCCGATGGAAGGCTCATCCAGCACATACAGCACACCCGTCAAACCGGACCCGATCTGGCTGGCCAGACGGATACGCTGGCTTTCACCACCCGACAGGGTCGCCGAGCCACGGGAGAGCGTCAGATAATCCAGGCCCACATCGACAAGAAATTTCAGACGGTCATTGATTTCACGCAGGATACGACGGGCGATTTCCGCACGCTGTGGCGTCAGGGTCGGCAGGACGCTTTCGAACCAGTCATGAGCATCCTTGATCGCCAGATCGGATGCCTGTGCGATGTTGAATCCCGCAACCCTGACTGACAGCGCTTCAGGTTTCAGACGCGCGCCATGACAGACATGGCAGGGCTTGTCCGCCTGATAGCGGGAAAGTTCCTCTTTCTGCCAGATACTGTCCGTATTCCGCAGGCGACGCTGGAGGCTCGCCACGGCTCCCTCGAACGGTTTTGTCAGCGTATGGGACTTTCCACCGTCACGATAGACGAAGTGTACGTCATCATCCGTTCCATCGAGAATGACGGCACGCGCTTCTTCCGGCAGATCGCACCACGGCGTGTCCATGCTGACGCCCAGATGCTTGGCCAGACTCTGGAGCGTCTGCTCATAGAGCGGCGTCTTGTCATTCCGCCAGGGCGCGACAGCTCCCTGCGCCAGAGACAGACGCTCATCCGGTACGATCAGGCGCGGATCGAAGAAAGTCTCGGTGCCGATCCCGTCACAGGCCGGGCAGGCCCCCTGTGGCGCGTTGAACGAGAACAGGCGCGGCTCGATCTCTTCCAGCGTAAACCCACTGACAGGACAGGCGAACCGCGAGGAAAACACCGTGCGTTCCGCAGGCTCCGTGCTGTCCCGCTTCACTTCTTCCGCATAGACAAGACCATCCGACAGCGAGAGCGCCGTCTCAAAACTGTCAGCCAGTCGGCTTTCAATCCCGGACTTGACGACAATCCGGTCCACCACCGCTTCGACCGTGTGGCGCAGCTTGCGGTTCAGATTGGGAACATCTTCAATATCGTAGAGTTCGCCATCGACCTTCACGCGGGCAAAACCCTTCCGCTGAAGTTCGGCCAGTTCCTTGCGATACTCGCCTTTGCGGTCACGAATAACGGGAGCCAGCAGCATCAGGCGCATGCCCTCCGGCATGGCCATAACGCGATCCACCATCTGGCTGACCGTCTGCGCCTCGATCGGCAGACCCGTGGCGGGTGAATACGGCACACCCGCACGCGCCCAGAGCAGGCGCATGTAGTCATGGATCTCGGTGACCGTTCCGACCGTCGAACGCGGGTTCTTGGAGGTCGTCTTCTGCTCGATGGAAATGGCCGGTGACAGCCCTTCGATCGAGTCCATGTCCGGCTTGCCCATCAGTTCCAGAAACTGGCGGGCATAGGCGGAGAGGCTTTCGACGTAACGCCGCTGGCCTTCCGCGTAGATCGTGTCGAACGCCAGCGACGATTTGCCGGAGCCAGACAGGCCGGTGATGACCGTCATCTGATCACGCGGGATATCCACATCGACGGACTTGAGGTTATGGGCGCGAGCGCCCTTCACACGGATGGCGGGGCCTGAAACGGGTTTGGCTGTCATCGTCCGGTCGTATGTCCTTGTGTTCAGATCGAACAATATAGGACGCTTCTTGTGGATTTACAGGGGATAGCCCCTCCAAAAAGAACATATCGGGATCATTTCGGCCTGATGGCTTTATCGGCTCATACCGCCGGTATTGCCGTATCCGACATTACCCGTTCCAACATTTCCGGCGCCGATATTGCCTGCACCCACATTCCCCATACCGGTATTCCCCCAACCAACACCGCCCGGACTGACACCGCCCCCGCGTCCCGCCGACTGCGTGGTCTGCCCGCTATTCCAGGATGTCGTCCCGGCGCCACCAATATAACCGCCATAGCCACTACCCATTCCTGGTGAAATGATGACCTGCGTCGGCGGGGGAGGGTAGCCTTCATAATTGTCGCCGGGAGGCGCTGACTGGCTGCCTGTAGAGTAATCCCATTGCCCGCGCTTTTTGCCCGGACTGGTGGAGTAATCCTGAGCCATGACAGGTGACGCCATTATAATGAGACCTATCATGAGGCCTGAAAACGTCCGCATTACATCCGATCCTCTCTGTACACCTGAAGCACCACAGAGAAACCGATTATCCTTCACAGGAGGTTGATGCCGGGCATTTCATTTTTTCTGATCCGAGGAAGCAGTTACGTTCTGGAACTGCCGTCACACTCTCAAAATCTGCCTCGAATCCACTCTCCGTTTCATCGGGGAATGAATCCGGTCAAACACCATGGCACTGTGGCCCTTCAGCGTGATGAGAGAGTTCCTTTGCAGCGCAAACCAGTCAGTTTTTCACAATGTCTCTGCCTCGACACTGACCTACATTATGCCCCTTAGCCTATCTGGACCGACCGCATCGAGACCGCCACGCGGGTGCGGGGACGCATCGAGCGTATCCGCAACTATGCTCGCGCACAGGGCTGGCGGACCGGAGAAAACCCGGCCCGGTGGAGGGGGCATCTGTCGGCCATACTCGCTTCACCGTCCAAGGTGATGAAGAGCGGCCACTTCGCCATAATCGATTGGAAAGACATTGCGCACCTGTTTCGCTCCTCACGCAACAGTACAGCAGTCTCCATACTACTGCCCTATCGGCAAAAAATCTACCTGGTTGCTCACCTGATGATGGCAGCAGATATACCTTTTCAAGAAGCGTTTGTGGACGTCGCCTTCCTCAGCGTAACCCCAGCGTCCCCGCCATACGGAGACTCATAGAAAAAAACTTTAACTGATATGTTCCTTGCTCTCAGAGTTTTCCCATACTCTGGACTGCTCATTGCCCCAGCCTTTGCGGTGAGTTCGTTGCAACGAGGGCTCAACTTTGAAACGGAGCACAACTCGACCGGATAAGTCAGAAGGCCGCCAGCCTATAATCCTGCCAGCCTTCCATGAACACTCTCCTTGACGCTCATGCAGATGAATTTCAGCCCCTTGTGCATGTGAGGCAAACGCTTCTGTCATTACCCAGTGGCCACTTTCACATTCACCCGACCCAATTGACCATAGTTTGCGCTCCTGATCATTAGCTCGGGCCAACAGATGCAACCGTAGAAGTTTAGGCTCAGACATTTCTTCCTCGTTGATCAGTCTTTGCTTCGCTCCTATTCAGACAATGGAGCAGCGGTTTATTCGTCATATCGCCAGCTTGGCAGGTTTTCGTCGGCAGGCGGCACAATCCTGCCATCTCCTTTCTACACATAGTCCTATCTGACTCAGCTTGGTGCAACGTGTCGTCGAATACTGACTGATCGACAGCATAGAGTAGCCCCTTGAACCAAGACGGCTCCAACTGGAGTTCAAGCTGAATGGCTATGATGGTGCGGCGGCCCACGTCTGGGCAGCGCCATTCGCCGGAAGCTGTCCAGAATGACGCGCTCTCACGGAACTCTTCGTGCTTCATCAAATTTTCCGGGCGACCCGGCATGCAGATGAGTGATGCGTTTTCAGTACCACGCTCTGCTGGAGGTTGGTAGCGCGGCGTCGTAGTGCCACCTGCGCCAGCGGTGCAATGGTGTATGTAAGGGCCGTCCTTGCATGAGTGGCGACGGGCGGACAGAGGCGGCGCTGATTGGGGCTTATGCCTGCCGACTCAACAGATAAATACGTTGCCTGTGATACTGAAAAATAGTATCATTTATTCATGAAAGCCAAAGATCGCCGCACGCTGGAGCTTGTCTTCAAGCGTCCCGTCTCCGGCAATGTGCCATGGACTGACATCGAAGCCCTGTTCATTGCTCTTGGTGGGGAAGTGTCAGAACGGGAAGGCTCCCGCGTTGGCGTGTTCCTGTTTAGAGAGAGCCGGGCGTTCCATCGTCCGCACCCCAAACCGGACACTGACAAGGGAGCTGTTGCAGCGGTAAGCAAATGGCTTGAGCAGAATGAGGTGGCGCCATGAACAACATGATGGAGATAAGCGGCCATCGGGCCGTCATTCAGTTTGATCCTGAAATCGGCCTGTTTCGGGGCGAGTTCGTTGGCCTGAATGGCGGGGCTGACTTTTATGCCGACAGCGTGGAAGGTCTCCGGCAGGAAGGAAAAACGTCTCTGCGTGTCTTTCTGGAGATGTGTACGGAAAAAGGTATCGAGCCTGTGAAGCACTATTCCGGCAAGTTTCAGGTGCGTCTGCCGCCTGAAGCGCATGCTCGGGCCGTCGAGATGGCAGCCGCCCGCGGCGTCAGCCTGAATCGGCTTGTTCAGGATGCGCTGGAGCACGTGGCAGGCTGAAACGTCTCTCCAAGCCTCAGAGCAGCGCTCTGAACCTACAACATTTTGATTTTACTGATGAAACACAAGGCGGCTGGTGGAGCTGAGGGGGATCGAACCCCTGACCTCCTCATTGCGAACGAGGCGCTCTCCCATCTGAGCTACAGCCCCGCCTTGGCCTGAGACTAGATAGCCCGCGACCTTAACTGTCAAGCCATATCGTTCATCGGAAGTGAACCATATTGTGCTCTATTCCACGAGTCCTGTAGTCTGTTTTGTCGTGCGCGAAGTGCGCCTGATGTTTTTGCGAGAGGATACAGTTTCCCGTGTATGATCTGTGGCGCCTGCTTCTGACGGTGGTAAAGCTCTATGAAGCGGTCATCATCATCTATTGTGTTTTCAGCATGCTGTATTCTTTCGGCGTGCTTGATTCACGAAACCGGACCGTCTGGCAGGCAAGCCGCGTTCTTGGTGGTCTGGTAGAGCCGGTCCTCACACCTCTGCGAAACATTCTTCCATCCTTTGGAAATGTGGATCTGTCACCGCTGGTCGTACTTCTGGTGCTGCAATATCTCGTGGAGCCCTTCGTGGCGCGCCAGATGATAAGCTGCCTTACGGGGTAGCCACGGTATCAAATCAGGCTGTCAGTATGCCTGCACCCCGCCAGATCCTGTCTGGCGGGGTTTTCTGTCTTCAGAATTCACGAAAGCCGGTCATTACTGCCGATCACAGCTTTCCGTCAGCCTGTTGAAATACAGGCCGGGCGAGCATGTGACGACATTGTCGGGCACCTGTGTCGCGACTGGTGGCGGAGGGGCCTGCTGATACCCGCCATAATAGACATTTCCGTATGGTTGGGCATAGCCTTGGGAATAATCGCCGTAAGGCTGAGCATACTCTCCGGATTGCTGGTAATAGTCACCATAATATCCGGTCTCTGTGCTGGCGGCCCCGACGGACATCCCTAACAGGGTTCCGAAAGCAAACGGCGCACCCCAACCCCAGCCCCAACCCCAGCCGCCGTAACCGCCCCAATAAGGGTAGCCCGCCCAGCCGTAATAGGCGGGGTATCCTCCCCAGCCCCAACCCCAGCCGGGTCCACCCCAACCGCCGCCCCAGCCACCATGCCAGCCGCCACGCCAGCCACCGCCCCAGCCGGGACCGCGTCCGCCACCCCAGCCGTCATGCCAACCACCATGCCAGCCACCGCCCCAGCCGGGACCACGTCCACCAAACCCACCACCACCACCACGAAAACCACCAGGGCCACCGCCGTGGAATCCGCCTCCACCAAAGCCACCGCCGCCGGGGCCACCATGAAAGCCACCACCTCCACCCGGGCCGCCGCCACTATGGAATCCTCCACCACCGCCTCCACCCGGATGAGCGAAGGCAGGCGTAAGAACCGAAAAGGACACGACAGCAACAGCAGCCCTCTGCAGCAACTTGAATCGGTTGGTGTTCACGGCGCTTCTCCAGAAATTTCGATCAGATCTTTCTCCGTGCCAGAATCACGGAAGCAAAAGACGATATGAGGATCATCAGAACTTGATGCCACTGAAGATGTCATATGGATGAAAACAGAACGTAAGCAGAATCCGTCACCGTTTTATGACTGAATAACGGCCTTCTCCGGGTAGCGTGTGCCCTTTTGTAACACTCCCGGCTCCTTCGCGCCTGTCCGGCCATCCGGGCAGCCCGATAAAAACATCCTCGCGCCGGAAGGGACGTCGGCTCCCGATACCGATCTTCGTCAATGCCCGGCTGCCGCAGGAAACGCCGTCGGGATTTCCCCGAAACTGTTGTTGCTGCGATCAATGTCCGGAATGACCCTGTCGGGATCGAGAATGGCGGTCCGGACAGGCTGGGCGCCTGCGACCTGCACATTCAGTTCGCTGCGCTGCATCCACGTTTCCGTGGGAATGCGGATGCGGGCTGAACTTCCGTCCATCCAGGTCACCTGCAGCACCACCGGCAACGGCAGGCGTCCCCTGTTGATGACCGGAATGATGGCGCCGTTTTTGGGGTCATTTCCCACATAGGACACCGACCCGACCGCATAATCCGCGGCCCAGTTATTGAAATACCAGCCACGCCAGAACCACGAGAGATCCTCGCCTGCCTCACTGTTCATGAACCGGAAAAAATCTGACGGCGTGGGGTGATGGAAAGACCATTCCTTGATGTAGGCGCGCAACGCCCGATCGAAGCGGTCCGGTCCGAGAATCTGCTCCCTCAGCAACGTCAGCCCGTAAGCTGACTTGAAATAGGTCAGATCATGCCGATAGGTCTCTGAAACGGTATCTGAAGGCGCCATCAGAACTGGGGCGGCCCCGTCCTTGAGCAACGACACAATGTCGATGGCAGGTCTGCCGGTTTGCGGCGCATATTCCGCGTCCCGTTTCGGCGCGAATTCTCCGCCGTTGAAATGGACGGACGCCAGCGTATCGATGAAGGTGTCAAACCCTTCATCCATGAAGGCATGTCGTCGCTCGTTCGAGCCGACCATCATGGGGAACCACTGATGGCCAAGTTCATGGGTCGTCATGGCGAAAAGGTCGGGATCCCGCTTTTTCGCGTCCTCAAAGGCGATGCCGGGATATTCCATGCTCGCGCCATGCCCTGCGGCATTGATGGCGTTAGGCCAGGGATAGGGTGACCATTGCGACGAAAAATACTCGATCGCATGTTTCACATAGGCCGTGGACCGGTCCCACCCATGCGCGCCAATGCCTTCGACAGGATAGAAGGACATGGCCAGGCGCGGCGCAGGCTGTCTGTCCTTGTCGTTTCCCGCCGAGAGAGGCGGCAGATCCAGCTTGGCGGCGTCCCACAGGAACGCGGCGGAGGCCATGAACGCCACGTCGCGGCTATTGGCCATCCGGAAATGCCATGTTCTGGTCGCGGGTTCCGGCGGTTCCGCTTTTTTGTCCGGCTCGGCTCCCTTTTTCACGGGAGCCGCTTCCGGCTGGGGTTGAGGTAGTGGCGGAGGCGCGCCTTCGACCTCCGCCTGCGTGCGGATCATGACCCGCTGTTCGCTCTTCGCCGCCTGCGCCAGACGGTCACGCTGCTCCTGCGTCAGGACTTCAGCCGGATTCACAAGAGCGCCCGAACCCGCGACGACAAAGTGCGACGGCACGGTGACGCTGTAGTCGAAATCCCCGTATTCCAGATAAAATTCCTGGCCGAGATAGGGCGCGGTATCCCATCCCCGAATGTCATCGTAGACGGCTATACGAGGATAGAACTGCGCTATCTCGTAGATATCGCCGTTTTTGCTGGGAGAGACGGCGGTGCGCCCTCCCCACTCGCCCGGCACGGTATAGTGCCAGACAATGCGGATTTTCCGCTTCTCGCCCTTCTGCATCGGATCAGCCAGAGCAAGCTGCATCCGGGTATCAGAAATGACCGGAACCAGCGGTGTGCTGCGACCGTCATCCTCAATGGACACACTCTCGATGGAGATACCGTCGGTATGGTGTTCATGGCGCTCCGGGTTGGCGAAATCCGCTCTGGAGCCTTCCCGATAGATGTTCTGGTCGAGCTGCACCCACAGCACGTCCAGATCATCCGGGCTGTTGTTGGTGTAGGTGATGATCTCGCTGCCGGAAAGCATCCGGTTGGTCGGGTCGATCGTCACCCTGATGTCGTAGTCAGCCCTGTTCTGCCAGGCCTGTGGTCCCCGGCGGCCGCTGCCGGAACGATAGACATTCGGCGCATCGGGATAGGCCAGAGGCGCGAAGATTCTGGCCGCCTCCTGCACAGATGTCGCCCCCGCATCCGCCGCGTGGAGAGACGTCAGAGGGCAGGGCAACGCAAAGGCGGTCAGCAGCAGCGCGCCACGCAGACCCGGCCTTTTCAGGCCAGTCATGCCGCGTTTCAGACCCTCCCGCCCGATCCGGGAAACGAAATGGGGGGAAGGCTGTTTCTTCAGCATGCGCTGTCTCCTGACATCAGGCGGATTACCGTGCTACCCCATCAGATAGCATCGTCAAGGTGAACACGGTATTGTCCGCGATTGTCATCCTAACGTGAAAAGCACACCATGCAGGCTATGATCCGACGCTTTCTGCCGGCTCTACTGAGCCTTCCGTTTGTCACCGTGGCGTTTGCCGCCTCTCCGGACAGCCCCGATCAGGCGGCTGTCTCAAGCCGATTTGAAGCTATCCGCTCCAATCCGCAGGAGCTTCCTCTCTTCATGCGCGCCTTCCCGAAAGGGGCGGATCTGCATAACCATCTGGTCGGCGCCATTTACGCGGAACATCTGCTGGAGTGGGCCAGACAGGATCAGCTTTGCGTGAACCCGGAGACGGGCGCGATCGGTCCGACCCGCTGCGCCTTTGGATTCCACTCTTCCAAGGACGCAATCCCGGCCGGCCGGATCATGCAGGACCAGACCCTCTATACGCAGGCCATCGACGCACTCTCAATGCGGAATTTTATCCCGTCGCCGCACGATCGGTCCGGTCATGACCATTTTTTTGCGACATTCGACAAGTTCCTGCCCGCCACAACCGGTCATGACGCTGACATGCTGGTGGACGCCCTCTCTCAGGCGGCGCGGGATCATATCACCTATGTCGAACTGATGGTGTCGCCGCAACTGAGCGCCGTAGCCAGACTGGGTTCTTCTGAAAAGATCAGCCGTGAGAGCGACATCGCACAGGCGGAAATTCGCATCGTGCCCCATCTCAACCATTTTGTAAGACTGGCGCGGGAAGAGACGGACTCCATGGAACGCAAGGCTCGTACGACCATGAAATGCGGGACTGGCGAGGCGCTGCCCGGTTGCCATGTCGCAGTCAGGTATCTGTATCAGACGATCAGAACGATGCCCCCCGGCATGGTGCTGGCCCAGATCGCTTTCGGCTACACGCTGGCCACCGCCGATACCCGCTTTGTCGGCATCAATATCGTCGGACCGGAGGACAATCCGATCGCCATGCAGGATTACACGCTGCATATGCAGATGTTCCACACACTTTCGGAACGCTGGCCGAAGGTGAAACTCTCCCTGCATGCGGGTGAACTGTCCAAGGGGCTGGTCGAGCCGAGTGGTCTGGACGACCATATCCGTCAGGCTGTCGAAATTGCCGGAGCCTCGCGCATCGGCCATGGCGTGGACATCATGCAGGAGCGCGATCCCTACGGCCTGCTCGCGGAAATGGCGCAGAGGAATATCCTCGTCGAGATCAACCTGAGCAGCAATGAACAGATCCTCGACGTCAAGGACAATGCGCATCCGTTCACAACCTATCGCGAGCACGGCGTGCCGGTCGCCCTGTCCACGGATGACGAGGGGGTGTCCCGCATCAGCCTGACAGACGAATATCTCCGGGCTGCGAAAACCTATGCCCTGTCCTATACCGATCTGAAGGATCTGTCCCGCATGGGGCTGGAGCACGGGTTTGTGTCAGGGAAAAGCCTGTGGGATGCTACAAAGCCTTTTCACCGTGCGCCCGCCTGTGCGGGTATCGATGCCGGAGAGGTGGAGCCGGAGGGCTTGTGCCGGGAATTGCTCACGCACAGTCAGAAAGCCCGGCTGCAATGGGATCTCGAAAATCAGTTCAGCCTGTTTGAGCATCAGGTGGCGACCGGCCAGCCACTCAAGAACTGAACCGGTTTTTTCCTGAAGGATATCCTGATGCGCCAGCTTGCCTCTCTTGTCTGTCTCTCACTTGCCTTATGCGGTGTGCTGTCTCGGGCCCATGCCGCCAGCCTTGCGAAAATACCTGTGCGTGTCGTGGTTGTGACGACATTCGAACTCGGCAATGACACAGGAGACGTGCCCGGAGAATTCCAGCACTGGGTGGAGAAACTTCCGCTCAGCGAAGAACTGCCAGCGCGAGGCAGCTATCATGAAGTCCTGCGCTACAATCCGGAACTGCATGTTCTGGGCATTGTGACCGGAGAGGGGCCGTCCCACATGGCCTCGGCCATGACAGGACTGGTGCTCGATCCGCGCTTCGATCTGCGAAAAGCCTATTTCCTGCTGGCAGGAATTGGCGGGATCAATCCGAATTTCGGGTCTGTCGGGTCGGCAGTCTGGGCACCCCGCGTCATCAATGGCGGCCTGGCCCATATGATTGACGCCCGTGAAATTCCCTCTGACTGGCAGGATGGTTTTGTGCCTGTGCAGGGCGCCAGCCCTACACCGCGTCCGGTTCCCGCGTTGCACTCCCAATGGGGCGACATGGCCTATACGCTCAACGCTCACCTTGTGAACTGGGCCTATACGCTGACGCACGCCATCGTCCTTCCTGATGCCCCCTCACTTCAGGCCAGCCGGGCTCGCTACAGGGACTATCCCGCCGCACAGAAGCCGCCGCAGGTCATGGTAGGTGATACGCTTTCTTCCGAAACTTTCTGGGTCGGCGCGAAGATGAACGCCTGGGCGGAACGCTGGGTTAAATACTGGACAGGCAATCAGGGCCAGTTCGCAACAACGGCGGAAGAAGACATCGGCCTGATGCAGGCGCTTTCCGCTCAGGCAAAAGCCGGACGGGTGGATATCAATCGCGTGCTGATCCTGCGTGCGGCAAGCAACTACGACATGCCTCCGACAGGCGAGAGCGCGGCAGCCCTTCTGAAAGAAGAGGCTGATGAAACCGGTTTTTCAGGGTTCATTCCTTCTCTGGATGCGTCCTGGCTTGTCGGCAGCATGGTTGTGCGGGAACTGGCGCTTCACTGGTCCAGTTATGAAAACACCACGGCAGGTGGAGACTGACGTATTTCCAAGGCGCTTCATAATAAAATTCCCCAGATTTTTATTTCATGATTGTAATTTAATTAAAAATATAAATTACAATCATGAAATAAATCTCCAATATTCAGAAATTTATACCATAAAATTACATAATATCACCAAACTCTTAACACGACCTTTGAAATACCATAATATAAAAGCAGGTCCTGTTGTCAGGCGTATGTCACCTCGGGGGGCAACAACAGATATCCATACTGGGAAGCATCCGGGTATTCTGGTCAGCGGCCTGATGGACGATCAACGGCCTGCAGGAGAGGGAATGGCCACAGTAACTTGGGCTGGCGCAGCAAGCAGCGACTGGACCGTTTCGGACAACTGACAGGATAGTAGCCGGGATGACATAGCCCTGACGACGAAGGAACTGGCCGGGAATTCAGCCAATGCCACCATCGTTCTGAAGGATTCTGATCTGACCATTCAGTCTGGAAATACACTGAATGGAACGCTTGTCTTCAACGATGACGGCAGCATCAAGCGGTTCAGCCCTCTATGTCGTCTATTATGACAGTAGCAATACATCCAGCGACGCCATCAGGAATTGCCGGCAACCTGATACGGTCGACAGTTTTTATCGTCAGAAAACGCCCTGATCTCCTCTGGATCAGGGCGCTTTTGATTCTGCCGCCCGCTCGATAAACCACGGCGTCATCCGGCGGATGGCCTCTCTGACGCGATCCGTCGATGCGGCGAAACTGAACCGGATGAAATGCTTTCCATCCACCGGATCGAAATCAATGCCTGGGGCCGTCGCCACACCGGTCTCCTCCAGCAGTCGGGTGCAGAACGCGAGGCTGTCATCCGTCAGATGACCAATATCGGCATAGATGTAGAAAGCGCCATCGGGTGGGGCGATATGCCGCAGTCCCCAGACTGGCAAAGCTTCCAGCAACAGATCCCGATTGTGCCGATAGGTTTCCAGATGACCGTCAAGTTCATCACGACACTCGAACGCCACCAGCGCCGCATGCTGGCTCAGTGAGGACGGCGTGAGAAACAGATTGCCCATCCGCGCCTTCACGGCGTCAACCCTGTCTTCAGGCGTGACAAGCCAGCCGAGCCTCCACGGGGCCATGCTGAAATATTTCGAGAAGCTGTTCACCACCAACGCATCATCATCATATTCGAGAACGCTGTGGGTGGGCTCTCCAAAGCTCAGACCGTGATAGATTTCATCGGAAATAATGCGAATGCCGCGTGTCCGGCAGACTTCCACGATCGCGGACAATTCCTCTGCGGATAGAATGGTGCCGGTCGGATTGGCGGGACTTGCTACGATCAGCCCATCCGGCGCCGGAGACAGGGCGGCGACTGCCTCTGCCGTCAACTGGAAACGTACGGACTCACCGCAGGCAATCTCGACGGGCTGCATGTGGAGCGCACGAAGCGTATTGCGGTAGGCCACATAACCCGGCCTCGCCAGCGCCACCCGCATACCCGGCACGAAGCAGCTTGTCAGGGCCAGCACGAGCGCAACCGATGCTCCCGCAGTCAATGTGATCTGGCCGGGCGTCACCGCCACGCCGTAGCTTTCTGCGTAATGCCGGGCGATCCGCTCCTTGAGCGGGTCACTCTCCCAATAGCCCATCGGATCGGTGTCCAGCACATGATGCGCCCGGGCCACCGCCGCTTTCGGAGCGCTGGTCGAGGGCTGTCCGAATTCCATGTGAATGATGCTTCGGCCTTCCGCCGCAAGACGATGCGCCAGCGTGCTGAGCGTGACAGTGTGGAAAGGATCAATCTCGGGAACAGTCATCAACACGCTCCGGAAGGTTGCAGGAAGATGTTAACTCTGCCCGAAACACCCAGCCCCGGCCATGCCTTGCATGAATTGATTACTGTTTCCTGATGCAATCCTGTATAGCATTGTGCATATTATGAGGGCGAACCCGCTCACGCCAAGCAGATCAGAGATCAATCGTGCCGAACGCAGACAGCACCCGCCGCAGCCTTCCGGATGTTTTCGCGACCATCCATGTCCCCGGCCCCGACGCTTCCACACTGAGACGATTTCTGGCCTTTATCGGACCCGGATACCTCATTTCAGTCGGCTACATGGACCCCGGCAACTGGGCGACAGACCTGCAGGGCGGAGCGCAGTTCGGCTATGCGCTGCTCAGTGTCGTCCTGCTGTCCAACCTGATGGCGGTCCTGCTTCAGGCGCTCTCAGCCCGTCTGGGCATCGCAACGGGAATGGATCTCGCGCAGGCCTGTCGGGAGCGTTTTTCGCCCGGGGTCAATCTGCTGCTGTGGCTGGCCTGCGAACTGGCCATCATCGCCTGCGATCTGGCCGAGGTGATCGGCACGGCCATCGCCCTGCAACTCCTGTTCGGCTTTTCCCTGCTGACCGGCTCGCTGCTTTCGGCGCTGGACGCGTTCATCGTGCTGCTGCTGATGGGACGAGGCTTCCGTTATCTCGAAGCCTTCATCATCGGGTTGCTATGCATCATCGCCGCCTGTTTTGCCGCGCAACTGGTCATGGCCCACCCTCCGGCGGGCGGTATCCTGCACGGGTTCATCCCCACGACCAGCATCCTGACCAACCACACGATGCTCTACATCGCCATCGGTATCGTCGGCGCGACGGTCATGCCGCACAACCTCTACCTGCACTCCTCCATCGTGCAGACCCGCGCCTATGAACGCACACCTGACGGCAGGCGCGAGGCCATCCGCTTCGCCACGCTCGACAGCACCATCGCCCTGTCACTGGCGCTGTTCATCAACGCCGCCATCCTGATCGTGGCTGCGGCCGCCTTCCATTCAACGGGTCATAGCAACGTGGCGGAGATCGGCGTGGCCTACCATCTGCTCTCTCCCGTGCTCGGCGCGGCGCTGGCCTCGACCCTGTTCGCCGTGGCCCTGCTCGCGGCGGGAATGAACTCGACCATCACCGGCACGCTCGCCGGACAGATCGTGATGGAAGGCTTCCTGCACCTGCGTCTGCCCGACTGGGCGCGACGCCTGCTGACACGGGGTCTCGCCATCGTGCCGGTGGTGATCGCCTCCGTCTGGTTTGGCGACAAAAGCGTGGATAACCTGTTGCTGCTGAGTCAGGTCATCCTGTCCATGCAGCTTCCCTTCGCCGTGGTGCCTCTGGTCTGGTTCGTGACGCGGCGCGACATGATGGGACGGTTCACCATTTCCCGGCCTGTCGCGGGGCTGGCGTGGGGGGTGTCGGGCATCATCCTCGTGCTGAACTTCAAGCTGCTTTATGATACATTGATGGGATAGAATTTACAGATGACAGCCACAGAAAGACCTCTCTGGACACTCTGTTTTTCCTCTCTCCACGCTTAAATAATTTGAGAAACATCTTTCATTTAATGAATTTTCTGACCCCAGTGGACATGCCTTCAGGCAGAACAAGACCTCCAGCACAAACCATTAAACGCTTTCAGCCGTTTACACGCTTTGACATGATCCGAGCAGCCAGTAAGTCCGAAGACAATACAATTCCTCATCTTTCATGGTGATAAAAGATTTTTTTTATAAACCGTAAGTCAAACGACGTATGGGCCTGAATCCACATGATGCGTGACGGTTGCTTCATGGGTTGGAGACGATACGTCTTCGATCTGCTGTCTGACTGGCCGAATACGGTCGTCGTTTTTGCAAAGGAACGGTTTATGGGAAGCACAGGGAGCGTAAGCGCGTGGGAAGAGGCTCTTCTGATCGCACTGGTTCAGTATCCGGTCCCGGTCATCAAAGGCCCCGAAGATATTCAGACGCAGGTTGATCAGATCTGCCGCGCGGTCGATTCAACCAAGGCCGGATACCCGGACCTGGATGTCATTGTATTCCCGGAATATTCGACACAGGGCCTGAATACGTCGATCTGGACTTACGACGAAATGCTGCTGACGGTCGAAAGCCCGGAAATCACCCGTTTCAAGGAAGCCTGCAAGCGCAACGATATATGGGGTGTCTTCTCGCTCATGGAGCGAAACGAAGATCCGTCGCTGCCTCCCTACAACACAGCCATCATCATCAATGCTGATGGTGAGATCGCACTGCATTACCGCAAATTGCAGCCATGGGTGCCTATCGAACCCTGGTCACCGGGAAATTTCGGGATGCCGGTCTGTGATGGTCCCAAGGGATCCCGTCTGGCGGTATGCATCTGTCATGATGGCATGTTCCCCGAACTGGCGCGCGAGGCGGCTTACAAAGGCGCGAATGTCTATATTCGCATCTCCGGCTATTCGACGCAGGTCAACGACCAGTGGATCTGGACCAACAGAACCAACGCCTGGCATAACCTGATGTACACCATATCGGTCAATCTGGCTGGATATGACAATGTGTTCTACTATTTTGGTGAAGGTACGGTCTGCAATTACGACGGCAACGTGATCCAGCAGGGACACCGCAACCCGTGGGAAATCGTTACCGCAGAACTGTTCCCTCGCCTGGTGGACAAGGCGCGCGAAAACTGGGCATTGGAAAACAACATCTTCAATCTGGGATGCCGGGCCTATGTCGGTAAGCCGGGTGGCGAGAAGGCCAATTACCTGACCTGGGTAAGAGATCTTGCCGCCGGAGAGTACAAGCTTCCCTGGGACAACAAGGTGCGTATCCGGGATGGCTGGAAATATTATCCGGATGGTGTGAAACTCGGTCCAATGCCTAAATAATTTCTATCCATGAAGAGCGTGGAGAACACGGGCGGTTGCGGCCGTCCTGTTTTCCACGCCTATTTTTATGTATATCTGCTCAAGGTGTTTATTGATCGTTCGATGGCTGATCGACAGGATTTCGGCAATGTCACGATTGGTCTTGCCTTTTGCCACCCAGAACAGAACCTCGGCCTCCCGAACCGTCAGGCCCAGTCGTACCTGAAGACATGTAATGTCCTGTCCGTCCCGGACAACGGCCAGACGCACCAGATATTCATGGGGTTCAGGCTGTCCCATGAAACTGAATTCAACACCGTACTCCACATCCGTATCCTGCTGTCTGTAGCTGACATCAACGGATGACGGCGTATTGATGCAGGCCAGCAGCCAGCACAGAGTGTCCGCTGGCAGATTTAACGTCGTGCCATAGGCTGCGGTGTTCCCGATAATGGAGGGAACCTGCGGAGAGAACCACTGCACCACGCCTTCCCTGTCAGTGGCCAGAAAATGACGGCCGGAAAAGTTTATGGCACGAAAAATTTTCTTGGTTTTTCTGGCATTGTCCAGATGCGTGCGCGTGCGGGCCAGCAGTTCAGCGGGCTTGATGGGCTTGACGATATAATCAACACTGCCCGTTTCAAATGCCAGAACAATGTCATCCTGCCCGGACAGTCCGGTCATGAAAATGACTGGAATGTCACGATAATCCGGGACCGCCTTCATGATACGGCACATCTGGAATCCATCTTTCCCCGGCATCACGGCATCCAGCAACACCAGATCCACCGGAACATCGGCCAGAATGGCCAGACCGTCGTCAGCCGATTGCGCAACAAGAACCGTAAAGCCTCCAGATTCCAGAATGTCGGTGGCAAGAGAGAGATTGACAGGTTCGTCGTCCACGACGAGTACAATGCTGGTCATCGACGCTCCTCGTAGTTATCGAAGAAAGCGCGCAATTCCCCGATCTGAAAATTTTTTGCCAGATCACGGATAATCCGCGCGTCGTCCGGCGCCGTGTCTGCAATCGTGTCCAGAAAACGTATCAGGCCGGCGATATGGCCAAGCCGGGCCAGACGCCGGAGTTCTGACAGAGCGGCTGGCGTCAGTAACCGAGCTGTCATGGTCTGAGAGGCAGCTTCGGGAGGGAGAGGCATCGGAACCAGCGTACGGTCAATCAGGGTCAGCAACTCGGAGATGGAAATTGGCTTGGACAGGATGCCATCACACAATCCTTCGCTGTTTGCCTGAGTTCTTACCTGCTCGTCGGCAGAGATGATCAGGATAACGGAGGCACGATTGATCCCCTGCCGTAGCCTGCGGGCCAGTTGCCATCCGTTCATGCCGGGCATGTTGACGTCCAGCAGAAACAGATCGATCGAAGCATGAGCGGCGATATCCAGACATTCCTGTCCGTCAGCGGCAGAATAGACCACGAAACCCAGCGGTTCCAGAGTATCGTTGATCATGCCCCTATGAATCGGGTCATCATCGACCACGAAGACACTGGGCCGACGCTCTCCCATCGCCATTGATCCTGTTTTTGTCAGCAGACTTATCGGGGGCATCGTTCCCGTATCAGACGGAGCGCTGGCCAGCATCAACCGCACGCGACAGGTCGTCCCCTGTCCGACCTTGCTGGAAATCGTCAACTCTCCCCCCAGGATCTGGACCAGCAGGCTCGTTATGGTCAGCCCGAGACCGGTTCCGGGAATACTACGGGAATTCGGGTGCGAACTCCGCTGAAATGGTTCATGGATGCGGTCCATATCCTCTTCCGGGATACCGATCCCTGTGTCACGGATTTCGAATATCGCAATCTCCGTCCCCCAGCGGACTGAAAGTGAGACGGAGCCCTGATTCGTGAATTTTATCGCGTTTGACAGCAGGTTGATCAGAATCTGCCTCAATCGACGCTGGTCGGTGATGACATAGTCCGGAATAGTGTCCGGGATATCCTCAATGAAATCAAGATTCCTCTGATTGGCCTGAAATCGCAGCATATCGGTCAGATGCCGCAGGAAGTCGCGCAGGTTGATTTTTTCGTGCAGCACGTCCATCCGGCCTGCTTCGATCTTGGAGATGTCGAACAGACCCTCGATCAGACCACTCAGATGCTCGGCGCTGCGCTGGATGACCTTCAGCCCTTCATCCCGCCGCGCCGGGGTCAACATCCGGTTTTCCAGAAGATAGGCATATCCCATTATCGAATTGAGCGGAGTGCGGATTTCGTGATTCACGCCGACCATGAAGCGGCTTTTTGACAGATTGGCCGCTTCTGCGCGCTCCTTGGCTTTCTTCAGTTGCTGATCGGTCCGACGATGAGCGCGTATTTCTTTCATCAACAGCTGGGTCTGGTAGCGGTTTTCGTCTTCAGCGGCACGATAGCTTCGCTGGTTCAGGACCACGAACCATGCCAACATTGCCAGTGGCAGTAGCAGCAGGAAGAACGTCTTCCACAAAACCGCATACAGGCCGGAGGACTGAACCGTGGTGAATGGAACGATCGCAACATACAGTCCGCAAAGCACACCACCGGTACAGGCCATCAGCGCAAACAGGATAGCCAGATAGCGATAGATGATTCCGAGATTGGGCGTCATGAGCGCCTGCGGCAGCAATACGCGCGCCACGGATGCTATCTGGCCGCTCAGACGCGCGCCATCCGGCTTGCACGCGTCGCGGCAGCGTGAATCCAGACTGCAGCACAGCGAGCATATGAAACCCGCATATACGGGGCAACGGGCAATATCCTCGCCTTCAAAACTGTTCTGGCAGACCACACAGACATACCGGTTGCAATCCGCCGGCGGCACGAAGCGACGACGCGCCAGATAATACCGGCCTCGCGTCGCCCAACCGATAAGGGGAGCCAGACAGAAGGCGCAGACCAGCGCGGCCATAGGCGCGAAAACAGCCAGCGTGGGCCCGAATGCTCCAAGATAAAACGCTGCCGACGCCACAATACCACCGGTCATGGCTCCAATACCGACAGGATTGATGTCGTACAGGTAAGCGCGACGAAATTCGATGCCCGGTGGGCTGAGACCCAGAGGCTTGTTGACGACCAGATCGGACGTCAACGCACCGATCCAGGAGGCGGCGACGGTTGAATGCAGAAACAGCAGACTGATGATGGTGCTGTAGATGTCCATTTCCATCAGCAGCAGCGCAAGTCCAACATTGAATGCTAGCCACACGACGCGACCCGGATGACTGTGTGTGACGCGCGAGAAGAAATTGGACCACGCAATCGATCCGGCATAGGCGTTGGTGATATTGATCTTGATCTGAGACAACGCAATGAAAAGAGTGGTCAGGGCGAGCGCCCAGCCGGAGTGAGCCGTCACCTGTCTGAACGCCATCAGATACATTGTCGTCGGCTGCTGCGCGACGGCGGAGGGCATTCCCTGACGCAGGGTCAGCCAGGCCAGGAACATACCCGCCAGGATCTTCAGCCCGCCCGCGAAGATCCATCCGGCACCACAGGTCAGGATGACCATCCACCATGCCCATTTCTGCCGTCCATTCTGCGGGATGGGGAGGAAGCGCAGAAAATCCGACTGTTCGCCTATCTGGGTAACAACAGAGAAGATGATGGAAAATGCCGCTCCAATCCCCATCAGTCGGGGCATTGACGGATTCTGTCCCGCATAATGCGACCACCCAGCCGCCGCATCGGGCTGTCGCCACGCGATCACCACGAAGGGCAAAAGCTGAAGCGCCAGCCACGGTATGACCGTCCATGCCTGAAACCGGCTGATGAGCGTAAAGCCCCGTGCGACGATGGGTATGACAACCAGTGTGGACAGGATGTATCCCAGCCAGAGCGGAATACCCAGACTCAGCTTCAGGATATCGGACAGGATCGCGCCTTCGATGGCGAAGAACATGAATGTGAACGATGCGTAGACCAGCGAGGTCAGCGTCGATCCGATATAGCCGAAGCCCGCTCCGCGCGTGAGCAGGTCGATATCGATGCCGCAGCGTGATGAATGATAGCTGATAGGCAGGCTGAGCAGGAAAATCAGTGCTACACCGATCAGCAGCGCCAATGTTGCGTTGGTGAAACCATATTGCAGAAAAACCAGACCGCCGATCATTTCCAGCGCCAGAAACGACACGCCTCCAAAAGCCGTGTTGGCGACGCTCGGCAGCGACCAGCGCCGGGCCGAAGCCGGCGTGAAACGCAAGGCGTAGTCTTCCATCGTCTCGTCCACGACCAGACGGTTGTAGCTGCGACGTGACATAATGATTCGCTGATGTGGAAACATAGATCTTTCCGTATGGCCGAACACAGCGATTTTCGGTTGGCCTTACTCTACATATCGAAATCGAAATAAAATAGTGTCTTTTGCTTCCGGCACGCTACGTCAATCGACGTATGGAAAATGCGCTGTCTGATCTGAATCCTTGTCATGTCGTCCCCAAGAACACGGACACTTGCAGCGAAGGTGAACAGATAATGCCTGACAGAAAAAATCCGTTGAACATACACTATAGCCGTCGCAAGGTTCTGATGGGCATGTCAGCGCTACCCGTCGGTGCGCTGATACCGCATCTGGCCAGAGCGGATACCCCAGCCACCGCATCGGTCAACAAGACCGGCCTGGCCGTCACCGACGATAGCGTGACTGTTGGCATCCTGCATTCCATCACCGGCACAATGGCTCTGAGCGAAACCGGATCGGTTGAAGCCGAGAAGCTTGCAATCACGCAGATCAACGAGGCGGGTGGCGTTCTGGGACGCAAGATCAAGTATATTCAGGAAGATGGCGCCAGCGACTGGCCGACCTTCGCCGAGAAGGCGCGCAAACTGCTGGAAAACGATAAATGCGCCTCGGTGTTCGGCTGCTGGACTTCTGCCTCGCGCAAAGCGGTGCTGCCGGTTTTCGAGCATTATAACGGGTTGCTTTACTATCCGACTTTCTACGAGGGTCTGGAACAGTCCCGCAACGTGATCTACACGGGCCAGGAAGCGACGCAGCAGATTCTGGCGGGCCTCGACTGGATTTCCAAGGAAAAGAACGCCAAAACGTATTATCTGCTTGGGTCCGACTATATCTGGCCACGTACCGCGAACAAGATCGCACGCAAGCATATTGAAAACCATCTGAAGGGATCTCGCGTCGTAGGAGAGGAATATTTCCCTCTTGGCGATTCACAGTTCAATTCGGTCATCAACAAGATCAAGCTCACAAAGCCCGATGTGATCTACGCGATTATTGTCGGTGGTTCGAATGTCGCCTTCTACAAGCAGCTGAAAGCTGCCGGGCTGGATCTGTCGAAACATAACCTGATGACCATTTCGGTCACTGAGGACGAAATTCTTGGTATCGGTGGCGAGAACATTGCCGGCGCCTACGCCTGCATGAAATATTTCCAGAGCATTGCAACTCCGGAAAATCAGAAATTCGTCGCTGCCTTCAAGAAAATGTGGGGGGAGAACAGCGTGATCGGTGATGTGACCCAGGCCGCCTATCTGGGCCCGTGGCTTTGGAAAATGAGCGTCGAGAAAGCCGGATCGTTCGATATCGACAAGGTTATCGAAGCCTCACCGGGGATCGAATTCAAGGACGCACCCGAAGGTTATGTCCGCATCGCCAAGAATCATCATTTATGGAGCCGCACGCTGGTCGGGCAGGCGCGGACGGATGGCCAGTTCAATGTCATCTACCAGACACCTGACCTGATCGAGCCTAACCCTTTCCCGGTTGGCTATCAGTAAAACTCTTTTTGCAAAAATAATTTTTCATATCATCAGGTCGCGTCCAGGCTCTGTTTTCCTGTGTCGCGCCCATGTGTCCTTCATCAGGGGGGATCTCGATGTTCGCGGGATATTCAGTCAACGATCTGGCGTCGATTTTCGTCATGCAGAGCTTCGCCGGACTCATTCTGTTTTCGGTTTTCCTCCTGATGGCACTGGGGCTGGCGATCGTGTTCGGCCAGATGGGCGTCATCAATATGGCGCACGGCGAATTCATGATTCTCGGCGCCTACACGACCTATGTCTGCTCGCAGATTTTCGAGCGGTGGTTGCCCGGTCTGTTCGGCCTTTACTTCTTCTTCGCTGTCATCCTGGCCTTCATCGTTGCTGGAGGAATCGGGATGTTGCTGGAGTGGTCGTTGATACGCTTTCTCTACAAAAGACCGCTCGACACGCTGCTTGCAACCTGGGGCGTCAGCCTGATCCTGCAACAGGTTCTGCGTTCGACTTTCGGTGCACGCGAGGTCGGCGTAACATTGCCTTCATGGATGATGGGGTCATGGAATCTGACCGACACCATCCAGATCCCGATCAACGGTATGATCGTCATCTCCCTGACGCTGCTGATTACCGGCGGCGTCTATGCGCTCCTCTATCGTTCCGGCTGGGGCAAGCAGGTGCGGGCGGTGATGCAGAACCGGAGCATGGCCGGCGCGGTTGGTATCGATACTGAATGGGTTGATCGCACAACATTCGGGCTCGGTTGCGGAGTTGCGGGCGTCGCCGGCGCAGCCTTCACCATGATCGGTTCCACCAGTCCTACGGCGGGACAACAATATATCGTGGACACGTTTCTGGTGGTCGCTTTCGGTGGGACAGAAAGTCTGGGCGGAACGATAGCCTCGGCTTTCAGCATTTCGCAGGTGCGTTCAATCCTCGAATTCTTCTTCAACGGCTCAATGGCGCAGGTGATCGTCCTGCTGACAGTCGTGGGAATCCTGATGATCCGTCCCCAGGGTCTGTTTGCACTCAAGGTCCGGCGTTGAAAATGCTGACGCGCGTTCAGGCCAAAATTTCCATATTTCGGGAGAAAGACATGTTTTCCCTTCAGAACCGCAAGGATATCCTGTTCTTCAGTATCCTCGCCGTGGTTCTTCTGGTCGTGCTGCCCGTGGGGCTGGATGCGTTTCGCCTGACGCTGGTCGGAAAATATCTGACCTACGCCTTCGTGGCCATCGGGCTGGTCGCCTGCTGGGGCGACACGGGAATCCTCAGTCTGGGACAGGGAATATTCTTTGGCCTTGGCGGATATTGCATGGCGATGTTCCTGAAACTCCAGGCGTCGACACCAGAAGCGACCAAAAGCCAGTCCACTCCGGGGATTCCCGATTTCATGGATTGGAACCAGATCACAGCCCTGCCATGGTTCTGGAAACCATTCCACAGCCTGTCCTTTACATTTCTGGCCGTGCTGGCAGTTCCGACACTTCTGGCCATGGTCATTGGTATCGCCATGTTTCGCCGTCGTGTGGGTGGCACTTATTTTGCGATCATCACCCAGGCCATCGCGTCGATCCTGACCATCCTCATCATAGGGCAGCAGGGCTATACCGGTGGCGTCAACGGCATTACCGATCTGCGAACACTGAATGGCTGGGATATCCAGAGTGACCACGCGAAACTGGTTCTCTATTACGTCGGGGCGATCCTGCTTCTGGTCTGCATGCTGATGGTCCGTTTCGTCCGGCGCAGCAAGCTGGGCCGTATCCTGCGCGCAATACGGGATCAGGAAGATCGTGTCCGGTTTTCCGGATACAACGTGGCGAACTTCAAGATTTTCATTTTTGCGTTCTGTGCGGCCATGGCCGGTATCGGCGGCGCACTGTTCACGCTGGAAGTCGGATTCATGTCGCCGACCTTCGTCGGGATCGTGCCATCCATCGAAATGGTCATTTACTGCGCGGTCGGTGGCCGGAACTCCCTGTTCGGAGCAGTGTACGGCACATTGGTCGTCAACTGGGCGCGAACGAGCTTTTCGGAATCACTACCCGAACTCTGGACCTTCGCCATGGGCGGGCTGTTCATCGGGATCGTGCTGTTCCTCCCCGGTGGTCTTGCCAGCCTGTACCGAACTCATCTCGACCGGTATGTGGACCGCTTTTTGAGCGCACTGAGCAGCAAGGCGTCCAGTCCCACGGATGAAAAGGCGTAGGGAGAGCTTAACATGACAACGACGAACGAATCCCTTCTGGAAGTTGAAGGGCTGAGCGTGTCCTTCGATGGCTTCAAGGCTGTTGACGACCTGTCGTTCCGCATCAATCGCGGCGAGATTCGCGTCATTATCGGGCCGAACGGCGCAGGCAAGACGACGGTGCTTGATCTGATCTGTGGCCGCACTGCCGCCACATCCGGGTCCATCCGTTTCGCTGGACGCGAACTGACACGGATGAAGGAATACGACATCGTGCGTTCAGGCGTAGGGCGGAAATTCCAGACGCCTTCCGTCTATGAAGATCTGACGGTGTTTGAAAATCTGGAGATATCCTATCCCCGCGGTCGAGGAGTCTTCGAAGCTCTGTTTTTCCGGCAGGACCGGGCCATGCTCGAACGGATCAACGACATTGCCGCGATGATCTATCTGGATGACAAACTGGATCAGCAGGCCAGCGGGTTGAGTCATGGCCAGAAACAGTGGCTGGAAATCGGCATGCTTCTGATCCAGGACCCGGCGTTACTGATGCTGGATGAACCGGTTGCAGGCATGACGATCAGCGAACGGGTACGCACTGCGGAACTGCTGCAACGCATCATCCAGTCACGTTCGGTTCTGGTCATTGAGCACGACATGGGCTTCGTCGAAAAAATTGCCCATCAGGTCACAGTTCTGCATCAGGGACGCATCATATCAGACGGCTCCATGGAACATGTGAAAAATGATCCTAAAGTTGTGGAGGTGTATCTTGGGCACTGAAAGCGGCATGACCCCGGCTCCGGTTATGGATATGCTGCTGGACGTAGGCGATCTTCACGTCGCTTATGGAGCCAGCGAAGTCCTGCATGGCATCAACCTGCAAATCGCTCAGGGAGAAATCCTCGTTCTGATGGGACGGAACGGGATGGGCAAAAGCACGCTCATGAAGTCCCTTATTGGCAACATGAACATCCGATCGGGAACAATTCGGCTGGAAGGGACGGAACTGGCCTCGCTGGCCGCCTGTGATCGCGTAAAGGCCGGTCTGGCCTACGTGCCACAGGGGCGGATGATCTTTCCGGCAATGACTGTGAAGGAAAATATCGAAACCGGCTTATTCGTGCGTGGAAAGTCGAGCATTCCGGACAGGCTTTATACGCTGTTTCCGGTTCTGAAAGAAATGGGATCACGGCGAGGAGGCAACCTGTCCGGTGGCCAGCAGCAGCAACTGGCCATTGCCCGCGCCCTGGCGACAGAACCGAAACTGCTGCTGCTGGATGAACCGACAGAAGGGATACAGCCATCAATCATTCGGGATATGGCCAGGACACTCCGCGGAATTCGTGACGAAAGCGGACTTGGCATCATGGTGTCGGAACAGGTGCTCAGCTTCGCATTGGATGTCGCGGACCGGATCATTGTGATCGAAGGAGGATATATCGTACATGAAACAACGCGTGCAGACGCGGATATCGACTACTTGACGCGTCTGCTGTCCGTCTGACTCACACAGGTTCCCCGGAAAGCCTCCTGTCCTGCTATTATCAGAAATGTTTTTTCTACCGGCCTCAGCATTGTGGGCGCCGTTGTCGGTCAGAAGCAGGGAAACCTGATCAGTCACGATGAGCATCAAGCGTTCAGGAAACTTCTGGATGTATTCTTCCACCAGACCTGTTCACAGCTGCATTATCAAACGCCGGAATCAAACATAGCTGGAGGCCAAACTACGCCTCTGAACGCTGATCGACACAGCCTCCCTCCTCATTTCGACACAGTAAGTTTGACTTCCACACACAAGCGCAGTCATCATATGCAACGAAACCGGACGCCCGCTCCCCACAGGCAGCGGGCCGTTTCTGTTTCAGCCCTTTCAATCCCCTAGCTGGACACACGGCTCTCATGATTTCCGCCCTTATGCCGACCTACAACCGCGCCGACCTCGCCTTTGAGCGGGGAGAGGGCGCCTGGCTGTACACGACGGACGGGCGACGATTTCTGGATTTCGCGGCGGGCATCGCCACATGCTCCGTGGGACACGCCAACCCGCAACTCGTGAAAGCCATCACCGAGCAGGCCGCGAAGGTCATGCACGTCTCCAACCTGTTCCGCGTGCCGCAGGCCGAACGTCTTGCCGCCCGTCTGGTGGAGGCGACCTTCGCCGACAGCGTGTTCTTCTGCAATTCCGGCGCGGAAGCGAATGAAGGGATGGTGAAAGCCATCCGTCGGGCGCAGGCGAAGAGCGGCCACCCCGAACGGACCCGTATCCTGTGCTTCGAAGGCGCATTCCATGGCCGCACGCTGGGCATGCTGTCCGCCACCGGCAACCCGACCTACCTCGACGGGTTCGGTGAGCGTGCGCCGGGTTTCGACCATGTGCCGCTCAACAACATGAACGCGGTCCGTGACGCCGTGACGCCGGAAACCGCTGGTGTGATGCTGGAACCCATTCAGGGTGAAAGCGGCATCAAGGCGGCGGACAAACGGTTCCTTCAGGAACTTCGTTCCATGTGTGACGAGTTCGGCCTGTTCCTCGGCTTTGATGAAGTGCAGACGGGTGTGGGCCGTACCGGCAGGCTGTTCGCCCATGAATGGTCGGGTGTTACTCCTGATGTCATGTCGGCGGCCAAAGGACTGGGCGGCGGCTTCCCCATCGGCGCGATCCTTGCACGCGAAGCGGTGGCGAAGCACCTGACGCCCGGTACGCATGGCACGACTTTCGGAGGCAATCCGCTGGCCTGTGCCGCGGCGAACGCGGTTCTGGACATCCTGCTGGCTCCGGGTTTTCTTGAGCAGGTGCGGGAACGCGCCGCGTTTCTCGACATCCGGCTGGATGCACTGATCAGCGATTTTCCCGACATTTTCTCGGAACGTCGGGGCCTGGGCCTGATGATCGGTCTGCGCTGCGTGCCCAAAGCCTCCGATGTCATCGCCGCTGCTCAGGCAGCCGGACTTCTCGCCGTCTCCGCCGGAGACAATGTTCTGCGGCTTGTGCCGCCTCTCATCATCTCGGAACAGGATTGCCTTGAGGCCGTAAAGTGTCTCCGTCAGGCAGCCGAAACCGTCCGGGCTGCTACTCTGGAGACGACTTCGTGACGACCTCTGCCAAGACCGCTTCCCCGGGGCACCAGCCTGCCGGGAAGGCGATCCGCCACTTTCTTGATCTGCGCGATCTGGACAAGACCATTCTCAGACAGATCATTGATGTCGCGGCCGGCATGAAGCGGATGCAGCATGGCAGAAGCCGCCCCCTGCATCCGGCGAAGCCGCTGGAAGGCCGGACGCTTGGCATTCTGCTCTCCAAGCCCTCCACGCGCACACGGGTTTCTTTCGAAGTGGGCGTCCGTCAGCTGGGGGGAGATGCCGTCGTGCTTTCCTCGGGCGACACGCAGCTTGGTCGTGGAGAGTCCGTGCAGGATACGGCCCGTGTTCTCTCCCGCTTTGTCGATGCAATCGTGCTGCGCACAGGACGGACCGCCGCCCTGCACGAACTTGCCCGCTGGAGTTCCGTTCCGGTCATCAACGGCCTGACGCCGGACTCTCACCCTGTGCAGATCCTCGCGGACATCATGACCTTCGAGGAACATAAGGGTCCGATCGCAGGGCGCACTCTCGCCTGGGTCGGAGACGGCAACAATGTCGCCTCGTCCCTGATTGAAGCGGCCGCGCAGTTTGATTTCACGCTCCGGATCGCGACCCCGAAGCAGCTTACACCCAAGGCCGAGGTTGTCGCCTGGGCGCGCCGGCAGGGTGCGAAACTGCTCCTGACCAATGATCCACAGGAGGCCGTGGAAGGCGCGGACTGCATTCTGACAGACACATGGGTCAGCATGTCCGACGAAGCCGCCGCCGAGCGCATCACGCTGCTGGAGCCGTATCGTGTGGATCGGGCGCTCATGAAGCGTGCGGGCAGGGACGCCCTGTTCATGCACTGCCTCCCGGCCCATATCGGAGAGGAAGTGACCGAGGACGTGTTCGAGAGTCCGGCTTCGGTGGTTTTCGATGAAGCCGAAAACCGGCTTCATGCACAGAAAGGCCTGCTTGTCTGGGCGCTCGGCGGCGAGGACTGGACGCGGTTTGGGGAGGAAGCGAAATGAACGACGACAAGGCCGAAAAGATCGTGGGAACAGGCCCTGAAGACGGACCTGCGCAAGTTTCTTCCACGGAAGACGGTCCCGCCGCTCCGGGCTGGCTGGAGCCCGAAGTGGACAAGGCGTTCGCCACGCTTGGCCTGCCTGCGGACAAGCTCCGCTCCTTGCGGGATTCCTATATCGACTGCCTTGCCTCTGCGCCCCGCGGTCAGGATCTCGATGTTGCGCACGACGCCTGCCGACGGGGGCTTCTCACCGCCCTGCATTCGGCTTTCCCACTGGATGATGACAGGCAGCAGGCTTTCAGACTGGCGCTTGAGGCTCTGGAATCCCGGCTCACGGCCGACCTGTAAATCCGCTCGTGACGTGACCATATAAGGGTCTTCCTTTGCGGCCGACAGGCTCGTGACGGAAAAAGACCGGAAAGAGGAGAGGCATCTTGGACACCCCTGCGTTTCTTGATCGCGAGCGGCCGGATGTGCCGGATATCGTTGTGCCCGGGGGAGTCACGCCTTTCCATCTGGCCCACAGGCCCGTGCGCGGACGTCTGGTCCGCCCCGGACGTGTAGCGGACGCCATCCTGAAGCGGCATGACCATGCTCCTGCCGTTTCAGCCCTTGGCGGAAAGGCGCTCGCCCTTGTCGCCGGTCTTTCCAGCGCCCTGAAATTTCAGGGGTCTTTCTCATTGCAGATCAAGGGAGACGGGCCTGTCAGCCTGCTGCTCGCGGATTGCACCGATACCGGAGCGCTACGGTTCTATGCCCGACAGGATCAGGAAAAACTTGACGCCCTCCTTGCTTCCGGCAAACCGGTCACGGATCGGGATCTGATCGGAGACGGCTATCTCGCCCTGACAGTCGATCAGGGACCGGAGATGGACCGGCATCAGGGAATTGTTGAAATAACCGGTGACAGCCTTGCCGATATGGCGATGCATTACTTCCAGACCAGTGAACAGCATGCCTGCTGGACCATGCTGACAGCACAGCAGACCGATGCAGGCTGGCGGGCCGGAGCGCTCATTCTTGAGCGCATCGCTGGCGGCGGTGGCACGGAGGCCGGGAGCAGCAGCGAAAATCTCGCCATCGTTGATGAGCAGGGAGAAGACGCCTGGGACACCGCTCTGGCTCTGGCGCACACACTGACGGATGCAGAACTGCTGGACGATGCTCTTCCGGCCGGACAACTGCTGTATCGTCTGTTTCACGAGGAAGATCTGGTTGTAGGCCAGTCTCGGGTGCTTGCTTACGGCTGCCGCTGCTCGAAGGCGAAACTCTCTGATGTCCTGTCGCGATTTTCAGATGATGATCTTGATCACATGGTGGAAGACGGCAACATCCGGATGACGTGCGAATTCTGCAATCACGATTTCTGCTTCACCCGCAATGAGGTCGGCGCGCTGTCGGGTGCGGACTAATGTCTTTCTGATGAGCGCAAAAAAGAAATATCGTTAAAATTTCCGGTCAGACACTGAGGCAGCAGAGACGATCATGCCCGAGGCATCGCAGGACAAAGTCACCCCGGCTGAAGACGGAAGCATTGTCATTACTCTTCAGGGACAGCCGCACACGCTGAGTGTCAATCATCGGCCTCTGGTAAAGTTCTACTCCGGCTGGAACCCTTTTGCGCTGCATGTCAGCCTGCTTCCCCTGCCGGTTCTGCGCCTGCGCCATGAGAAGGGGGCGGAGGCGCTCTGGTTTCTCGACCCTTCCTTCAATTACCGCTCCAGCCGTTTCGCGGCCCTTTCCTCCGAAGAGCAGAATTCCATCATCGACGCGCTGTCGCCTTTTTTCAAGGCGCTGATCACCTCGGCGCTGGAGGCCCTCAGACCCACCCCGCTTCCACTTACAGAGAAAGTGCGCAATCTGGGGCGTGTCCTGTGTGAAGACATCCTGGCCGCGTGGCTGGAGCGCTTCCCTCCGCCCGGCCGTTTCACACCCCAGATACTGCCACAGGACGGGCTATCATTCCGTGCCGAAAGCCCTCCTCTGAAAGCCACGGCATTCCTGCAGTTGCTGTCTGTCGCGCGTGGTCTGACGTCAAAGACATCGCCTGTTGTCCTGTCTCCTTATGGCGGCGCCATTCTGCGGGGCTTTCCGCTTCTGCGTCTGCCGGACATGGAACTCACCCGCTTTGCTGATCCTGCCGCCAATATCGTACTGTATATCGGCACGGTGAAGCCGCCCGGAGAGGCGGAAACCGCCGTGATCTACTGCCCACAGCAGGATCTCATCCTGATGGAAAAAGATGTGGCTCCCGCCCGTCTCATCCCGCTGAGATTGCTGTCACTCTTCATCGGCAATCCGGACTCGATTGAACTGGCTCCCAGAGAACTGACCGTGGACTTTGGAAAGGCTGGTCTTGCAGCACTGGGAGCAGCGTCCTCTCTGCCCACGTCCATGCCTTCCCTGCCCGGTGACTGGCCCAACCGACAGGGCAAGGCATAGACGACCGGAATTTCGCGGACCATTGAACTTTTGTGAAAAAGGAAGCCGTCCAGTGTGCATCCTTCATCTTTCATGAAACGCTTTCCGTTCATCACGATCTGACGGATAGTCCTCTTTGAAGAAACGCATATATCCGGCCACGATATCCATCGGGCTGCAGTTCAGAAATGGAGAATGGCGGGATGCTTAACATCCGCAAACGGCTCACTGTCACGACACACTCCAGACTCAAGGCCATACACCGGACGACTATGCTGGGCACGCTCGGCGCAGTGACACTGATAGCCGGCTGCTCGTCATCGGATGATGCGATAACAGCCTTTGCTCCCTATCAGTATGGCTATCTCAACCAGATCCATCTGAATGTCGCCACCATGCAGGTTGCCGATCACGCTTCCTCGGAAGCCATTCCCGGCGACGAGTCGGCGAATGCGCCCATTCCGCCAGATCAGGCGCTGACGCAGATGGCCCAGCAGCGGCTTGTGGCTGCCGGGCAGTCGGGCGCCGCCATTTTCACGATTGATCGCGCCTCGATCGTGCATGAACCGGGTGGGTATCTGGAAGGGAAGATGGACAGCCATCTCGATATACAGTCCTCCACAGGCCAGCAGGTGGGGGAAGTTGAAGCGCATGTCACCCGCACCATGAAACCTGATCTCAGCAGGGGTGACGCCGACAGCCGTGAAAATCTTTACGAGATCACGCGTCAGATGATGCAGGACATGAATGTCGAGCTTGAATTCCAGATCAAGAACAATCTGAAAGACTGGCTGGTGGATGCAGGGGGCACCCCCACAGCATCCGCCATCCAGACAGAAACACTCGGAGGTTCCACCAAAACAGCTTCCCTACCCGGCACCAATAACACGGCGACACCGGCTTCAGCTTCTCCAGAGGCGGCTACAGTCAAGGAAGCGGCTCCTGCAGCAGCGGAGTCCAAGGCTGCCTCCACTGCTGTTTCAGAACCGAACGCTATTTTCCCCGGCGGCATGCCGGATGACCAGACGGAAACCTCCAGCACGACACCAAAGGCGCATTCTCCTGCCGCAGGTTTCCTGAAGCTTCCTTCAAATGTGACAACTCCCTGATCATGCTGGTCATGAGAGAGCTGGTCCCCACGCTGGCTCTCAATCTAATACATGGCTTGTGTGAGGAAACCATTGTTCCAGTTTCTGATTGATCACTGGTCTTTTGTGGCAGGATTTATGGTCTTGCCATGAGGTGTCACCAGCCCTCGCTTGAGTATGGAAAAATCATACAATCCAAAAAAATCTGTAAAAATAAAGAATTTTACGAAAATTTTTTAACGATTCCTCTTTCATTTTTCAGTGCAGGGTTTCTTCATCCATTACAGATGAGTTTCATTTAAGTGACCACGGACTCCGCCGCACAGTTCGCTTTCTCAGCCTGTGTGGGGACGTTCATAATCTGCTGACAAAAAATCCGGAAGCCTATGCTTCAGAATATATAAAAGAGAAAATTATTGGCATTTTTCAAAGGATATCTAGGTCTTCTGGTGACAGGTCCCGCTACTGTCGCCATGGAATCATCAGGAGGAGGTTATGCCCGACAGGCCATAGCCTTTACTCCTCTTGGAGATGGACGACGGACACTGTCCGTTTCTCAATCATGCAGCTTTGGTTATGCGACAACAGACTGGGGGGCGGTCACCGCTCTGGCTCTTTATACTGACAATACAGCAACATCTGAGCCTCTGGTTGCATGGTCAGTCTCGCCTCGCACGATCAGCGTGGGACAGACATACTCCGTACCGGCTGAATATCTGTCATTGCTGATTCAGAGAGAAGGATTTTTCTCTGTAAATGATCAGATTGGCACCACGGAAAGTGGAACCGCTCTCATCGCTCGTCAGCCTGTTTCTGTTTATGCCGGTATCATGACCCCTGCCATGGCAGGCAACAGTTCTACCTCCGGTTCAGGCAGTGGAACCTTTACATTATCCCAACTCAATCAGCTTTTGTCACAGTTGATGCAGGGCTTGCCCACATCCGATCCGGGCGATGGGACATCCCTGTGGCTGAACGCAAATCTTCTGTCTATCTCTATAAAAAGCTAGAACATCTTCATCCGTTCGTCTGAACGGACCTCTCTGATATCATTTTAAAAAGATAATTTCATTCATGTCTGACACCCCTGACCTTGCGACAGAAGACAAGTTCCCTCTCATCCCTGAAAGCGGCATGGACCCACGGGAATTCGCAAAAAACAACGCTGCGGCGACCACCACCGGGTTCATTTCACAATCCACATCTTCCGGAACAACGAGTAGTATACCTGCACCTGTAAAGATCATTACAAATCCCGGAAGTCTCCTGCAGATCACGTTTCCGGAACAGGGTGATATCAGTTACGACATCACGCCCAATATGCCACTCACCCTGTCTCTCGCAGGCGGGACTGCGGGAATCCTGCAACGGCTGACCGTTATTCTTCATCAGCCTGCGGACGGCGGCATGGCTGTCACTCTGCCATCGGCTCACTACAAGGATGGAACAAAACCTGATGTCAGTCTCAAATCAGGAGCAACGACCATTATTTCCTACCTCACCGATGATGGTGGAAAAACGATTTATGGTGGAATTTAAAAAGAAATAATCTATGGATATTACAACATTTCTTAATAATATATTACAATTCGTACCTCCTTCCTATCTGGCGACGACAACCGCCATCATTTCCTTTGTCATTGCAACCTGCGCCCTGATCATGCGGTTCTGGAAACCTCCTTCAAAAGAGTCTCGCTGGATCACAATTTATCACATCGTCAGTGCTGTGGGTCAGGCAAGGGGATGGAACGCCAGTGCTTATCAACCCGACAGAAAAGCCATCATGGTCCCCGCCACCAAAGCGCGTTCAGAAATTGCTGAAAACCTTGGACTTGATGTCAATCAAACCCGTCCCTGATCAGGCAACATAAAAAAGAACCCCTTTCCTTTTGAAAAGGAAAGGGGTTCTTTGCAACTGAAGATCAGTCCGTTCAGACAGAGTTATTCAAACGGAAGAAAACAACACTGACGCTTGAGATAAAGATCACTCGTCACCCTTGCTTTCACCATGTTCAACAGCGTGGATCTGATCCATCAGCGCGCGTATCTTGTCATGGCGATCTTTGGCGGCAGTCACCTGCTCAGCGGTCAGAATGTCATGCACCTTCACGGCTGTCGCCTGTCTGGCCGCATTTTCCTTGGCGTCCAGCGCATTCTGTTCCGTTACAAGTTCATCCAGTTTCGACTGATCGATCTTGCCCGGGGTCAGGATAATTGACTCAAGCCGGTCATGAAGATCACGTTCCTGCTTATGCAGGCCTTTCATGCTTTCATGACTTTCCTTGAAGATCTTTTTGACAGATTCTTTCTGTTTGGCCGTCAGGTCTACTCCTTCGAGGAAGGAAAATTCGCCTGGTCCGCCGCCATGAGGCCCCATGGGAGGCTGGGCATGAGCCTGACCGATAGCCAATGCACCAACAGTCATACCAGCTATCAGAAAAGAACTACGTGACATCATCACCATCCACTCTTGAAACGGGAGAGACCTGCTGCTCTCCGTTTTTCCAGAGACAAGAAAAGCAGTGATACGTGTCAAAAAAACCGCAAATTTGCTACGAAATGTAAATCTATCATCATCCTTTTGATAAAAGAATTTTTATTAAAATGGTTTAACAATAACCATGATGACAATAATCATCATCAGAACTGTCGGAATTTCATTTGCTATTCTGTAGTATCGTTCTGAATGTGTGTTTCTGTCATTGGCAAATTCTGCACGCCAGCGTGCACAGAAACCATGAAAAATGAACATGCCAACGAGAGCGGCAATTTTCACATGCCACCAGCCATAAGACCAGTTTATCACTCCCGGTATGCAGACAAGAAGTAATCCAAAAAGCAGGGACGAAATCATCGCGGGAGTCGTAATCGCTTTCAGAAGGCGACGCTCCATGATCTTGAAGCGCTCGCTTTCCTCAGACCCGACTGTAACCTGACAATGATAGACGAATAGCCGTGGCAGATAAAAAAGACCCGCCATCCAGGCCATGACCGACATGACATGAAACGCCTTGATCCAGGGATACCATGGCAGAAGCATTTCACTCACGATGAGCCGCTTTATTTTGAGCGTTCAGCGTCTTGTCCAGCAGAACCGGCAGTTCAGAAAGAGCGCCTATTCTCACCAGTCCCGGCCAGTCCGGAACAGCTTCATGAGCCGCTCTCAAAAGAACGCAGGTCATCCCTGCCGCAAGAGCCGCTTTCGCGCCTGTATCGCTGTCTTCAATGACAACGCAATTTTCAGGAGCGACGCCTTCCTCTTCCGCCGCCTTCAGATAGACCGCAGGACTTGGTTTGGGAGCCTGCATGTCAGTCGCCGAGTGGATACGACCATCGAACAGTTCAGCCAGTCCACTCGTTCTGAATTTTGCATTCATCTCCAGCATGGACGAATTCGACCCGACACGAAGAGGCAGACCAAGGGCTGACACTTTCTCCAGCATGTCCCGGGTTCCCTCGATCATGTCGACAGACACATTGAAAGAATCGACAAAGCGATCTCTCATGACAATGACCCAGTCTTCCTGAAGAGTTTCCGCGGTCCGCTCCTCGATTTCCTTTTTCAGAAAGGTCAGGGCCTTGCCGCCAAACTGCGCCACGGCCTCTTCATCCGTGATCGCCCATCCCGCCTGACGGGCGTCCTCAGCTATGAGACGACAACTCGTCCCCTCGCTGTCGATCAGCACACCGTCACAGTCGAAAATGACAAGCTGCAACCGACCTTCAGGTGCAAGAGCAGACGTCATGTCAGACAGTCCGCAAGGCGGCGATCAACTCACCCACATGTTCGGTCGGCGTCTCGGGCAGAACGCCATGCCCCAGATTGAAGACATGCGAACGACCACGACCAGCCTCCCGGATCGCCAGCGCTTCCCGCACCATGGCCTCACCGCCGGCAAGCACGGCAACCGGATCAAGGTTACCCTGCAGGACCAGATCAGAACGGACCTGACTGGCCACAGTAGCCAGATCCGCCCCGGTATCCAGCGCCATGGCGTCCACGCCCGTCTCACGCGCATATTCCGGAGCCATGACACCGGCGAGGCGGGGGAAACCTATCACCGGCACATCGGGGTAACGCTCTTTCAGAAACGTGACAATCTGGCGCGAAGGATTGATGACGTGACGTCGGAATTCCTGTGGAGGCAGCAGCCCTGACCAGGAATCAAACAGCATGACGGCCTGAGCGCCTGCTTCGATCTGGTCCGCCAGCATGGTCGCTGTGGTTTCGGTCAGAAGATCAATCAGGCGGTCAAACAGGGCAGGCTCACGGAAAGCCATCAGGCGGGTCTGGGCGAATTCCTTCGAACTGCCCCCATCGACCATGTAGCAGCTCACAGTGAACGGAGCGCCAGCAAAACCGATCAGGGTGACGGTGTCAGGAGCGGCGGCGCCTACCTGTTCTCCAAGAGCATTCCGCACCCGACGCAATGTTTCCGCGACAGGAGCCGTGCGTTCAGCGATACGCTTCGGGTCCAGCCTGTCCAGATCGGCCCGGCTGCGGATAGGCGTGAGAACAGGACCGCGTTTTTCAATGAATTCGAGCGATTGGCCCATGGCCCATGGCAGGATGAGAATATCCGAAAACAGAATGGCGCCATCCATGGCGAAACGGCGGATAGGCTGAAGTGTGATTTCCGCCGCCATATCCGGCGTCATGCAGCGTGTCAGAAAATCGGCCTTTTCCCGAAGCGCCCGAAATTCCGGGAGAAAGCGCCCGGCCTGACGCATCAGCCAGACTGGCGGTGGCCACATGGCCTCGCCCTTCAGCGTGCGGAGAAGTCGTCGGTTCTCATCGGTTCCGTATGGGGCGTTCACTATCCGTCTACCGTCCGTTTCATCAGTCCCACATCTCTAACGAATAAAAGAAAATAAAGAAATGATGAGGTTTCTATAGGGGGTGTGTATGTCGGGGTACCCACCTTTCCGAAAATGTACCCCAGTTTTCCCCGACTGTGTACAGAATGTATCCTCGCGGAAAATAAAGGTTTTCGGGAGTTATCCAGAAAAACCCACAGAAGCCCTGTGTACAACCCACAGTGTCGGACGGAGAGTCACTTGTCCACGGTACTCGGTACTGGTTGTAAAATCAGTCGGTACTATCCCCATGTACCCCAGTACCGCACAAAGTACTCGGTACAGTACTCACCGAAGTACTAACGAGGTGAATGACGGATTATCCTTGTTCAACTCATGGGAATGAAAGGCAGAGGAAAAATGATCGACTCGAGTACTGGTGAACATGAAGTACTGACGCCCTCCAGTTTCTCTCTGGTTCTGGCCAGCGGTTCTTCTGCCCGGCAGGGATTGCTGCGGGGAGCCGGTGTTACTTTTACCGTTCGGACACAGGCGATCGATGAAAGTCTTTATAAAGAAGAAGGCAGTCGGGCTGGAGAAAGCGCTGCCTGTATCGCTCTCCGTCTTGCTGCTGCAAAGGCGGAGGCGGTCAGTCTTGAACCTGAACAGAATGATGCGTTTGTGATCGGTGCGGATCAGATGCTGAGCTGTGAAGGAGACTGGTTCGACAAGCCGGTCTCCCGCCAGTCCGCCAGAGCGCAGCTAAGTCGCCTGAGAGGGAGGACACATTTTCTTCATAGCGCGGTCGTGCTGTGCAGGAGAGGGGAGGTCGTCTGGTCGCATGTCGAAGAGCCGGAACTTGAGATGCGCGATTTCTCGGATGTATTTCTCGACGCTTATCTTGATACGGAAGGGGAATCCTGTTTCAGCAGCGTTGGCGCTTACAGGCTTGAAGGACCGGGAATCCAGCTTTTCAGTCGGATTGAGGGAGAATACTCCGCCATTCTCGGCCTGCCGTTGCTTCCCCTGTTCTCGGCTCTCAGAGGGTTCGGTGTGCTTGCCAACTAACAGGGGACAAGAATTAGGGCTTGTCATCGACAGACCAACAGGATATACGCCCGTCACCCGGACGCTCTGTCACAGACAGGACGTCCTGATGGGGCCATAGCTCAGTTGGGAGAGCGCCTGAATGGCATTCAGGAGGTCGTCGGTTCGATCCCGATTGGCTCCACCAGTTCCCACCTACAATTTTTCAAAATCTGTGCGTTGAACTGGTGACGGAAATAAAGCTTCCGGACTCTTTCAAAATTCCTGCTCGCTGCTGTGGTGAACCATAGGACCGCATTGATGGACGTTGCCGCTTAGGCAGGCATCCAGTTCCGCTTGTCACCCTACTGGCGAACGCGTGTTGGTTGTCGACATCCACCCAATCACACTCATCGTTGCATCTCATCGACCAGCAGATCCGCACGCCGAGCGAACGACAACAACACCAAGCCATTTTTTCTTTGCTCAAAAAGTCTCTCTAACCGGGGCGCGAACAACCCCCGACAGGTGGCCCTCCCAGGAAGGACCCACGGCTTTTCCATCCGGCGGGTCCTTCTGACCCATGCATTAAGTGCATGGATATTCGACGCTTCACCTTGCCCTCTTTCTCTGCATTGTTCGAAAAAAGGTGTAAGAGGTGTAAGAGGTGTAAAGGTGTAAGGGAACTACATAACATACTGAAAAAAATATCATTTTCGAGTTACGCCTTTTGAGCTTGATCATTACACCTTTTGAAAAGGTGTAACCACTTCGCAGGTGTAAACAGCAGAAAACCGCCATTTTTAAAATGGCAGCACGTCGCGATAGGAAGTTATCCACAAGAGAAACGTCATTTAAAGACGTGTTTTCGGTGTGTTTAGTTATGCGTTAATAGCATGTCTTTAGGCGTTTTCACGTCTAAAGTGTCCAAAAGTCGGGAAGAAAACCATCGCGCTGCTCGCGCGCACCGGACACACTTCGAAGGGTTACACTGATCAAACTTGAACTGAGAGGACTAAGAAAACAGGCTTTTGGATAACCAGCTCATCATCCGGATGGAGATGAGATATGCCTTAGCCAAATCTCAATGAGCCCCTCTGGAGTTGTTTACCTATTCGGAAAAGACTTTCTTGCATTCCGCTATCCAGGTGAGTTGTGCGATCAGAAAATCCGTTCGATCGTGTTGTTACAGGCGTATCCGGTTTCCTTTATTGACGAATGTCTTGTCAGAAAAATTCTAATGTATTTATATTATAATAATTATAATTATTCGCGTGTTTCAACGATACATAGAGTAAATATGTCCCCTGATATTTCCAGTGAACAAGTCCACACATGCTTGCCTCCTGAGATTGCCTCAGGTTTTATTCTCATGATATCCCCGAATGAATGTTTAAGAGAAGGGAATTTTTCTGATATAGAATCAAGCAAAAATCCTGAGTAATTACTTCGTCTCTTCTGAAATATTTTCGTAACTCCTTTGTATGTCATTATGTGAGTATACAGTGGCATCACGTTACCTTTCTCAAATATGTAGAGGCGACAAGACTTTCACGCCAAGAATGAGAAACACCAACATGTATCTGTCAATCAAAAAGAGCCGCCACAGTGTGACGACCCTCCGGAGGCTGACAGGAAAGAGGAATGTGGTTCAGTCCGCATCCCCCGCGTCTGATCCGAGGATCGTCGACCTGATCTGATAGGCCCGCACCGATTTAAGGCCCGGCGGACTGATAACCCGTGCCAGCTTGTTATCAGCGCCACGGACAAGAAAGCCGCGCTCGACCAGCACGCGCTTGGCATCACGGACGTTCAGTCCGTTCAGTCCGTTCAGGGCCTCATTCATGCCGTCCGCCGTCAGAAAGAACGTCCAGCCCATCTTTCCGTCATCGAGCTTTTCCCATCGCTTCCAGCCCGCACGCATCTGGGTCCGGAACCGTTCGCCCGGCGGTTCGGCATCACTGTCACTCTGAGGAATTTCTGCTTCCTTGCGATCCACCCACCGCTCAAAGCGGCCTTCGCCATTCTTGGTGATGAAATCGCGGAGTTGCTCGATAGCCTGCTCATCCTCACGGCGACCGGTCGTGCCGCGCATCCGGAGCCAGTCGCCAGTTCACCGCCCAGGGCGACAATGGCGAAACGCCGCGCAACCGAACGCACCTGTCCGGACGCTTCCGGGCGGTTCTGTAAATAAAGGGAGGTCAGCTCCACGACACGGCACCGCAATGCCTCGCGGACAGATTGATGGCCTTCTTTTCCGATCCAATCCGTCAGGGCCCTGAGAAAGATACGGAACGGCGCACCATAGAGGTGACCTGTCTGTTCACGTAGATATTCAGCCAACTCACCCGGCTCATCAGCATGGTGCAACAGTTCGAACAGACCAAGACCTGCTCCGGCATCGGCAGGCACATCGACAAACCGCACTTCCTGTCCGGCCTTCGTCGCCCGTCCGCCTTCACGGTTCAGATCCGCAAGGGTCCGTTCGCCCGTGCTCAGAAACAGAACTTTCCAGCGTGAGACAGCCCGCGCCCCGCCTGTCCTGTTGGTACGCGCCTTACCGCTGCCGTTGGCCAGCATGTAGGCCGTGTCACCTGCCTCGCGTGGATCGAGCTGCCCCAGTTCATCAAGACACAGAAGACTGTCACAGGACGCCAGTGCTACAGATTCCAGCGCATTGCCGGTCGCCCGCCATGATCGCACATAGCCTTCCGCACCCGCTTGCGGTGTCCCTCCGACAACTGAAGCCGCAACGCGGAGGGCAGTGCTCTTGCCCAGTCGCGACGCCCCAACCAACGAAAAACCACCGCCGTCTTCACCAAGGATCGTCAGCAGACATGAGGCAAAGGCAGCGGAGGCCGCTAGAACAAGGCGGGAATTGCCACGACAGACGATACCGATCCTGTTCCGCCATTCTTCAGCCGTGCCTGACACACCGAACAGATCAGGCTCCGGTGATTCCTGCTGTAGGACGACGCGTTCATCAGAACGACCGAAAGCCTCGGTCGGCAGCACATAGACAGAACCATTGCGGAATTCATGCCAGCCAATCCGCGCCACGCTACGGGCCCGCTCCGAACTGAATATCATGGCCATCCATTCACTGAAGGCATTTTTCGCAGCCGGACCCGACGCCAGCGTCAGGCCGCCGTTGGCCAGACGGCTCCGTAATTCTCCGCAGTCTCCCGAAAACATGGATCGAGCAAACGCCTCTTCATGACGGACGCCATCACGGTCTGTCCAGCCGAATAGCAGCCCCCAGCCATTGCCTTCCGCGTCGCGTGTTTCGGCCAGGCACTCAATCGGGCCGCAGACGAAAGTATCCTGTTTGTCATCTCCATTTTTCCGATACAGACCGGATGTATCCATCCTGAAGCGGCGCGACACACCCGGAGGCGGACGACTGTCTTCTGCCTTGGCTGGCTTATTGTCGCCATTGCCCGGAAAAACGACGACTTCAGCGCCTTCAATCCCGGCGCGAACGCCCTTACGACCCTTCGTCGATTTCTTGTCTGTCATATTCTTCCCGGATGACATCGTTCCAGTCCCGGCCTTCTGTTTCCGGCATGGCGACACGCACGACGCGGCCCTGCCTGATGAATTCATGAATGGCGGCGTTCAGAGCTTTCCGGGCGCTTTCGTTGCCCTTGTCATTGTCCGCCGCGATGGTGATTTCCCTGACTGCCTCAGGCAGTTTGAGAGACTTCATGTTGCTCAGGCTGACAGCGCAAAGGACGCGCCGTTCCGGACAGGCCAGCGCCACGGAAAGACCGGTCTCGATCCCTTCCGCCACAATGGCGCTTTCATCCTGCTCCGCCATGCTCAGGCTTTTTCCGGAGGCACCACGCCACAGACGGATGCAGCCACCAGCAAAAGAGCCCAGAACCTTTTTGGGTGCCTGTAGATCAGCCTTGGTCCAGTCGCCGGAGGCTGTCGGCGTCAGCCATGTCCGATGAACCGCCACCAGCTTGCCGGACGGTCCGCAGATGGCGGCCAGCATCGCAGGCAATGGACGCCGCACCTCGCCACACCAGACCGCCGGATGAAACCGCAGGCTTCCCGGCTGCCGTCCCATCTCCCGGAGGTCGATGCCGCGTCTGGCGAGGTAACCATGCATCTCGACAAGCGAATAACTTTAAGTTTGTCATCCGCTTTCGGTCGTACTGTGTTGGAGATAAATATGTCCTGATCGCCTGGGGGCTGGAACTGAACCTCAGTCCGCCAATTCCTTTTTAGGCCGCCCGCCCTTCGCGCCGTTGCGCCGGGATGCCGCACTCTTGGCGTCCGTCGATGCGGAGCCTCCGGCACGTCCCATCTGCCTGGCCATCCACGCACGCGATCCGAAGGCGCCATGAATGATCCCTTCCACAAGAACGTCAGCATCCAGAAGCGGCCAGTGTAGCCCCGTTCCCCTCGGGGTGATCTCGATACGCTCAAGCGCGGCCTCATCAGCTCCGGACAGCCCCTGAACAAGATCGACGGGAATGATCATTTCAACACCGTTGCTCAGGGTCACATTCAGGCTGCGGCGAGATGAAATGAAGTGTGCTGATGTTGCGTGCGGAACCGCCGCCGCGTGGTGGGCCGCGTTGGCCTTTGCGCGGCTGATCTCAGTTTCTGTTGCCATGTATCGCACTCCATTCCTGAATGAGTTTTTCAGCGTTCTTCTCGATAACGTCCTGTGCCGTTGTTATGTCTCTTGCTGACAGGCCGGTCGAACGAATCAGGCGGGCCGGTTTCCCGATCACGAAAACCGCTTCTCCATCTCCCCCGATGACATGGACGTGCGCCGGGTGATGATCGTTCGGGTAAATCACAACACGGAACCCGGCGAAGCGTAGGACTGTCGGCATTGTCTCTCTATACCATAACCCAAACGATTAGGATACAGTATTCGGAGGTGCAGGGTATAGAACACAGGCATCCAGCAGAGCGACGAAGGCCATTTTGTCAGTAACCCATATCCAGTTCCTGAGCTTCGTCTGCCCCGACTTGACTCCGGAGCGGCACCACATTGCCGCCCTCCTCCTGTCCACCTTTCCCTCCGTCACATCCAGAACGTCCCGCGCCCACGCACCCAATGCCGCTGCTCCCTGCACCAACGGTGCAATGGTCTATGAAGCGCCATCTTTGCATGGGTGGCGGAGGGGTAGCCGCTTGGGTGGCAGATGGGTGGCAAGGGGGTAGTCGCAGGGGTAGGTGACAGGTCGCTGATGATGGGGCTTCATACACCATTGCACCGTTGGTGCGGGCGTAGGGCTGGGACGGCTCAAATCCGAAGACAGTGTTGATCACGATCTGATGCCGCTGTAGCCATCACGTAGGCAATCCTGAATGCTCGCATTTCCGCCAAAGGTAAGATTTCCTCTTTGGTGTCGGCTGAGGAAGGACACGACAGTATGAGCAATGGCGAGATCATCCTCTACACGACCGAGGACGGCAAACAGACGATCCAGCTTCGGGCTGCGGATGGAACAGCGTGGCTCAGTCAAGGAGAGATGGCAGCCTTATTCGACACCACACCCCAGAACGTAACTCAGCATGTTCGCGCCATTTATGCTGATGGAGAATGCCTGCCGGAGGCAACTTGTAAGGATTCCTTACAAGTTCGGCTGGAGGGAGATCGGCAGGTCGAACGTCAGATTCAGGTCTACAATCTCGACGTAATTCTTGCCGTTGGCTTCCGTGTCCGATCCCCACGAGGCACCCAGTTTCGGAGGTGGGCGAACAGCGTCTTAAAGGAATATTTGGTCAAAGGCTTCGCCATAGACGACGAACGTCTGAAAGACCCGAAGCACGACTATTTTGACGAATTACTTCAACGTATCCGCGATATTCGCGCCTCCGAGGCGGTGTATTATCGCAAGTTGCGCGACATTCTGTCCCTCAGTGAGGATTACGATCCACAGAGCAAGGCCGCCCGTGACTTCTACGCCACTATCCAGAACAAGATGCTTTATGGGATCACGGGTCACACGGCAGCAGAGCTGATTTCGGCACGTTCTGATCCCGCCGCGCCAAACATGGGCTTGACCGCATGGAAACATGGGCGCGTCAGGAAAGAGGATGTGACGGTAGCCAAGAACTATCTGGGGCAAAAAGAAATCCGTGAGCTCAATCTGATCGTGACCATGTTTCTGGACGCGGCAGACTTTCGGGCGGAGCGCCGTCAGACAATCAGGCTGACAGAATGGGACGGCATTCTTGATGACTTCCTGAAGTCCAACGAACTGAACGTCCTGCATGGCAATGGCTCACGATCGAAGGCATCAGCCGAGCATCTGGCTCATCAGCGTTACGACGACTTCAACGCGACCCGGAAGAAAGCAGAGCGTCTACAGGCTGAGAGTGAACCAGATATCGACGTGAGCGCAGCGCTAGGCGAAGTAGAGAAGCGGACACGCGTCACACGGCGGACACGCAAGCCCAAGGAATAACAGGCCTACTGCCTCCGGAGCGGCACCACGTTGCCGCTGGTGGGTTTGAATCCCACCTCATCAGCTACATCCAGAACATGCCGTGCCCACGTATCCAGCGCCACCGCACGCTCCGTCAGGAATTCATGGCGCTGATAGACCGCCGCCACCCCCTTGATGGCACCCTGCACATGGTTCAGCACCCGGTCAGCAACATGATGGCTGATCCCAAGGCGTGCCATAACTGTGACGCCCGTGCGCCGGAGGTCATGAGGTCGCCAGTCAGTTCCGGGCATGGGCGAGGTCTTTTTTCCGGCCTGTGGCCCCTCCGGCGCTGCCATCAGTTCCATGAGACACGCCTTTGCCTTGGAGAATCCTGAAATCGGCGTGCGCCCGTTGGTCGTGAAGACGTAGGGAGAGATGGCGCCGGTTTTCGGATTGCTCTGCCTGGGCAGGCTGGCGAGGATTTGCCGGGCTGGCTCCGAGAGGTGGACGATATGCGCCCGTCCGTTTTTCGACCGTTCAGCCGGAATGACCCAACTGGTCAGGTCCGGGGCCAGCTCTGACCATTTCATGCCAGCGACCTCATTCCGTCGTTGCAGCGTCAGAGCCAGAAGGCGGAAGAACGGTCCGAAAGGATAGAGAAGATCAGCGGAGGCGTTCCAGTAGGCAGAAAGCTCCTCATCTGTCAGCACCCGGTCCCTTGAGACGTTACCGCCCTCCACGATCACGCTGCCGAAAGGATTGCACCCTATGAGCTGGCGCTTCTGCGCTCATGCCATCATCGCCCGCCCGTAGTCATGCAGCCTTCTGGCCATGACGGGATGCTGTCCCGCGATTTCATCGAGACGCAGCTGCAATTCGCCTGAGGCGATCGCGCGGGCTGGACGGTCGAGGAAGGCCGCGAACGAGGCCCGTAGCCTTTCAGGGGCTTCCTTGCGGTAGGAGGCGCTACGCTCCCGCAGCGGACCGTCCTGCCATCGATCCACAAGCACACGGAACGTCAGGGCGTCCGCCGCAGCCTCCGCCTCTTGGCGTATCGTATCAGCCTGTGCGGACAGGGTGCGGGCCTTTTTCTCCCCGACTGGATCATAGCCCGCCAGAACACGCCCACGGGCTTCCTCAGCCATTTTCCGGGCCTGTGCTGGCGTCAGGTCGCCGTATGGCCCCAACACCAGCCGCCGCACACGACCGGCAAAGCGATACTGGAACAGGAAAACCTTGCCTCCAGCCTCGGTCACACGAAGGGCAAAGCCGCGCAATTCATCGTCCATGAACATGGCGTCCCGCTTCCCCGGCGGGCAGGTGAGGGCGTCTATTTCCCGTTTTGTGAGCTTCATCGGAGGGCTTTCTTACATCTCTTACACCTTTGAAAATGAAAGGTGTAACCGGATTGTAAGGAAAAAATACAATGAAAACAGTATATTATATATTTGAGTTACACCTGGTATACCTATTACACCACCAAAGGTGTGTCCCACAGAATTTTTTCAGCCTCCGACCACCCATTTCTCTGGCAGGCATTCTGTTTTCCGGACTCAATCCGGACTCATCTGAAAGCGTATTACAGGCACTCTGAGGCATCACCAGTCACCTCACCGCCTCTGACCTCTTCCTTTAACCTGTTGTTTTGGCAAGATTAGGCACCATCAGGCACTTTGAGGGTATCTCACAGTCCATGAATGGCATTCAGGAGGTCGTCGGTTCGATCCCGATTGGCTCCACCAGTTATCGGCTGGTTTTCAATGAATACAGACAATTTAATCAGTCAGAGTGTACACTCGTTCTGCATACTGTCCTGTTTATGGACAAACAGTCTGTGCGTTACTCCTGAACGTCGATAGACGTTTTCACTCTCCAGTCTGCTCCGGACCTGATGAGTGAGAGGGACTCCACGAATTGTGGTCATCTTGAGCGACACGGTGTGTATTTCAGGGAGTCGGATAGAAAACCTCACGCGTTCGCAATCTGTGAGACTGTTGAATTCCGGGCGTTTCCCATAATGAAAGATTTTCGGTTTCTTTAGCTGTTATCTTTAATATCTCAGATGGTTCCCTGTGATACGGTCGAACTGTTATCGAACAGATCATTCGGGTTTCTGATGGCCGCCAAATTCTTGTTCCATGAAAAATCCTGTTTCCGCTGCCCGGACCGGGGAATCGGCCTGACCATGATGCTGTCGGTCCTGTTGACTGCTCCCGCCGTTGCTCAACACCCTGAAACGCTGCCTTCGGGTGTTCCTGCTTTTCTCAGCGAGATTCATGGTGCCGAGGCTCAGGACTGGGTTGAACGCCAGAACCGCAAGACCGTTTCAGTGCTGGAAGATGATTCTCGGTATCGGGATTTTTACGACCAGATTCTTTCCGCCGAGCAGAGCAAGGACCGTCTTGATGAGCCGGAGTTTCTGGGAGGGAATATCTGGAATTTCTGGCAGGACGGGCATCACCCGCGTGGTATCTGGCGACGCACGACGCTGGCGTCCTATCGTCAGATACTGACTGGCTGGCAAACGAAACTCGATGTTGACGCTCTAGCCGCCAGAGAACACGAAAACTGGGTGTTTGAAGGTGCTGACTGTCTCAAACCAAAAGATCGCTACTGCCTGATCTCTCTTTCCTCCGGTGGGGAAGATGCCCGGACACTCAGGGAATATGATACGCAGGCTGGCCTGTTTGTTCTGAATGGTTTGACCTTGCCTCGCGCCAAGCAGACTGTAGCCTGGGTGGATCGTGACACGCTTCTTGTGGCGCGCGACTGGGACGGCGCCGGAGACATGCTGACGACATCCGGATATCCGTTCGTCATCAGGCGGGTTGTCAGAAATGAGCCTTTTGACCAGGCGATCGAGATCTACAGAGGTGAAAAAGATGATGTCGCCGTTGATCCTCTGACTATAACAGATGGTGATGGCAACAGGATACTTCTGATCCGACGTTCTCCCACATTCTTTTCCAGCCGGTTTGCCGTTCTTGAAGGGATGGAGACCGCTTTTCAGGGAAAACGGAAAGGAACCCTGCGCTGGCTGACGCTTCCTGATCGGGTTGATCTGAAAGGAATGATCCATGGTGCGCTTGTCTTCACCATTGAAGAAGACTGGACACCACCGGGCGAAAACAGAATTCCTGCAGGCAGCCTTGTTCTGCTTGACCCGCATGACACTCAGGCCAGACCGGAGATCCTTTTTGTCCCTGAGTCCGGAAAAATACTTGAAGATGCGGCGATTACCCGAAATACAATCATCGTGACATACCTTGAGCATGTTCAGGGACGTGCCATGGTTCTGCATGCATCCGCTGATGTTAAAAACCACTGGCATCAGGTTGTTCTGCCGCTTCCGGACATGTCATCCGTGCATATCGTCGATACGGACCAGCCTTCCGACGCAGCTTTTCTGAAAGTGGAAAGTTTTTTAGTCCCTCCACAACTTTGGCTGGTAGGCACAAGTCAGGCAGGTCTGGAAAAAGTCAGACAGACAAAACCATTATTCAATGCAGATGAACTTACGATCGAGCAGCTTCAGGCACGTTCTCGGGATGGAACAGAGATTCCGTATTTTCTTGTCCGCCGTAAAAACATGGCAATGGATGGTTCCTACCCTGCCCTTCTGACAGCGTATGGTGGTTTTCTCTCATCTGTCACCCCCCGGTATGATCCTGTTATCGGTCGTTCATGGCTGGCCCACGGCGGCGTCTATGCTGTCGCCAATATCCGTGGCGGTGGAGAATTCGGTCCGGCATGGCACGATGCAGGAAAAACGGTTCATCGCCAGAAAGTTTTCGACGATTTTACGGCTGTTGGGCGCGATCTGGTGAGAAGGGGAATTACCTCTCGTGACAGGCTGGGTATTCGCGGTCGTTCGAATGGCGGACTGTTGATGGGCGTCGCCTTCACACAACATCCTGAATTATGGAAAGCAGTGATCATGGGCGTACCGCTTCTCGACATGATCAATTACGAGAGCCTGTCTGCGGGCGCTTCCTGGGCGGATGAATATGGATCGATGAAAAATCCTGATGAGGCCAGATTTCTTCAGTCAATATCACCTTTGCACCACCTGAAAGCCGATGTGAACTATCCCACTCCTTTCATTTTTACGTCGACATCCGATGATCGTGTCGGGCCGGTGCATGCGCGTCGATTTGCCGCACGACTGGAAGCGCTTAAAAAACCGTTTTTCTACTATGAAGATGTGGAAGGAGGGCATTCAGGAACTGTGAACGCGGAGGAAATCGCGCATGAGCGGGCTCTTGAAGCAGTGTATCTCGCGCAGCAGCTTATGTCGGCTCAGTAAGAGAATGAGAACCCTTGTCCTCACCTCATCTGATTTCAAACAGGTTGGTATAAGGGGACTGTGTTTCCTTGTGGGGTGGGGGAGAAGCCCCACAAAAACACCCTTTCCTCTTCCGGGTTTTTCCGTAAATCATGAAGAGATTTTTGGTGAATCTTAAGAAGAGGTCGCCTTTTTCTAAAAAGGCGACGCCCAGAAATTCTGTTGTCTGTAAGTGGCCTGACGAAAATACGATCGGAATTTACAGGAGACGTGTCAGTTTCAGAACCAGCCAGGTTCCCAGCATGATCAGGAAACACAGCCCTCCGGCGATGACGGTTCCCCAGTTACCACTGGTCAGAAACATGCCGGCAGTGTTCATACCGAAGAAGCCGGTCACAAATGTTGCTGGCAGCATCAGGGTCGTTCCAACGGAAACGATGTAAAGCCGTCGGTTCGTTTCTTCTGCCTGCCCCGATGTCAGTTCATCCTGTAAAGACCGGGCACGATCCTGAAGCGCGAGAAGGTCATCGAGCGCCCCGTGGATCTGCCGCTCGGACCGATCTTTCAGATCATCCTCGGCCCATTCCGGAATTTCCAGTTCTTCATCATGAAGGATACGATTGACCGGCGAGATGACACGCCGCAGTTCGGTTGAACGACGACGCACCTGACCGAGCATACCGCCCATACGACCAAGGTCGGTATCCCGGTCGAGCAGCAGCAGCACATCTTCGGCACGATCAAGCTGATCGTCGAGACGGGACAGAGTGCGCCGGGCCGTGTCGGCAAATTCCAGCAGCGCCATGTCCACAAGTCCGGCCGGATTATCCGGCATTTTCTTGCGATGCAGTTCCCGATAGACGACGCCTAGCGCTGGAACCGGATGACGCCGTGTCGTAATCAGCAGATTGGGACGCATGGCGAAGCGCCAGACGCAGACATCGCGATCATCGTCTGAGGCGGCATCATCAAAAGCAGGCAGAGCGCCGTAAACGAGATCATCATCCCCTTCGAGGCGTGGTCCTACATCCGTGCTGGTCAGAGTCTGCTTCGCATCGTCTGTCAGTGTAGGAATGGCTTCAACCTGCGCCCGTGAACGGGTATGCACGATGTCGAAATGCAGCCACGCCCAGCCTTCTGTCGGGAAGGACAGATCTTCCAGACAGCGCGTCGCTTCTTCGGCTGACAGCTTGCCCGGGGTGTTTTCCGACGCATTCTCCGGTTGACAGTGAATGGCCCACACCAGACCATCCGCCAGCGCGTTGCTGACCTCGGAGGGAAAGGGAGCCGCTGTTTTGGTTGCTGGCATTATATCCCCCTCCTTTCATTCATACTTCAGGAAAACGTGGCGGATGAGAGACGGGATGTCTCAATATCAATATGGGCAGTGATCTTGCACAGGATAGATTGCCTGACAATGCATCGTCTCCGCCAACGAGCGGACATTTTTCTGAAAGAAGAGCATGGAGACCGGACGTTTCAGAAGAGTTTAAGCTGCTGGCCAACAGGACTGACATAAAATGGTCAACAAACTTGGTGGCGTCCGGTCACGCGGATCGGTGAGACCCTTTAGATCAGGATGAGGCAGCGCGATGGACCGACAGAGTGACCTGCGCCCGTAACCCGCCGTCCGGGCGGTTGCACAGGGAAAATGTCCCGCCTGCCCGTTCCACTTCACGCGTGACGATGGCCAGTCCAAGACCCAGTCCGCCTGTTCTGCGTGAGCGTGAGGACTCTACCCGGTAAAAGGGCGTTGTAACGCGGCTTATTTCAGATTCCGGAATGCCGGGGCCATTGTCATCGATATTCACGATGACATGGCCTGCCGTCAGATTCACGGAAATGGCAGCCGATCCAGCATAATGCAGGGCATTTTCAACAAGATTGGTGAAAACCCTCTTGATGGCGAGTGACGGCAGGACGAGCGGCAGCCGGTCAGGGCCTTCATAGGTCACGGTGTCGCCCCGATCCGTGGCGTCATCCATGATGGTCATCAGGATCGCCGCCAGATCGGTCGAACGGGTGGCTTCCCGTTCCTTCTCGCCTGAAAGATAGGCCAGCACCCCGTCCACCATGGCTTCCATCTCGTCGATATCGGCTTCAATGGCGTCCTGCGCTTCCGTATCTCCGATAAACCCGGCGCGCAGACGCAGGCGCGCCAGCGGCGTGCGGAGATCATGCGATACTGCGGCGAGGGCTTCGGTGCGGTCTTCGATCAGATGGGCGATACGGGTCTGCATGGCGTTGATGGCGTGCGCCAGACGCCTGACTTCCTTGGGGCCTTTTTCAGCAATCGGTTCCCAGTCGCCTGCCCCTATCGTGTCGGCCACCGTGGCGAGCGCCCGCAGAGGCAGGCTGAGCGCATGCACCAGCATGGCTGCGACCAGCAGGACCGCCAGTGTGACGATAGCGGCTGTGGCCAGCCCCTGCGTGACGACATGACTCCGCAGGATGTCCGGTGCGGTGAAAGAGATCTGGCTCCTGTCGTTCAGTACAACCGTGCCGCCGATATCCGTCCAGCGTCCGGCTCCACCGGTGTAGAGTTGCAGAACGGAGTGACCAAGAGTGGAATTGGCCTTCACCAGCCGTGCGTGAAGCTGGTTCATGCCCTTGGGTTCCTGATGAACCTCATGAACGGCGTTTGCAGGTCGCCAGCTTATACGCAGATCGTCCGTGGACAGCATGGTGGACAGCATGGCGCGGGTATTGGCGGGAGCGCCGTCAATCACCCGGACATCGGTGGCCAGACGCTCCCCGATAAGATCGAAGCGGTCGCTGTCCTCGATATAGGCTTCCGCGTGTTCGTAGAGCGTCCAGCTTGCGACAAACACGATGCCGATCGACGCCAGAAGCACGAACAGCACGCGGCCCATGAGACCGCGTGGCCAGAGACGGATCAGTCTTTCACGCGGCGCGGCGTTGTCCGGCCGCAAGAGAGTGTCCGCTGTCAGACCCGTTCAACCGGTGAGGTGAAGATATAGCCCTGTCCCCGGACGGTGCGGATCAGACTGTCGGCTTCCGTGCCCAGCTTGCGGCGCAGACGGCTGACCAGCACGTCGATGGAACGGTCGGACACGTCCCCAAGCCGGGTGCGGGAAAGCTCCAGCAGCCGGTCACGTCCGATCACACGCTGCGGGTTGTCGAGAAAGCTGACCAGCAGATCATGCTCGGCTCCGGAGATTTCAACCACTGCGCCGGTGGGATCATACAGTTCACGGCGGCGCAGATCGAGCGACCAGCCGGCGAAGTTGATGACTTCCCTGCGCTGACGCCCTGCTGCTGCGGCCGGCACCGTGCTGTTCTGACCGCGGCGGAGGACAGCCCGCACGCGCGCGAGCAGTTCCTTCTGTCCGAACGGTTTGGCGACGTAGTCATCCGCTCCGAGTTCCAGCCCCAGAACGCGATCGAGCTCCTCACCACGGGCAGAAACCATGATGATGGGGATATTGGAAAAGGACACGTCCTCGACGCCGCCCTTGATCCCGCCCTGACGGAGGCTGCGGCACAGATCGAGGCCGTTCATGCCGGGCATCATCACATCAAGGATGATGAGGTCAGCCGTTTCGGTATCAAGTGCGTCCCACATGGAGCGGGCGTCAGGAACCGCACGGATGCGATAACCGTCCGCCTGAAGGGTGCGGCTCAGAAGGGTCCGCATGCCGGCATCGTCCTCGACCACAAGAATGCGGGTCGGGAGATCCTGCAAATCGGCGTCGTGCGAGGCTTGTTGATTCATTTTTTTCGCATGGTCCGGTTCGTGAGACAGACACAAACTTTAATCGCTTTGTTGCTGGCAGTCGAGAACGACACGCAACTCAGCTATGCGACCTGTTCACTTGTGCGACAGATGAGACCTCCGCCCAGCACGCGCGTGCCGTCATAAAGCACACAGGCCTGCCCCGGAGCAGGCAGCGCCGGTTCGTCCAGAACGACCTCGGCGCCGTCACCGAGAGGCCGGACCGTCGCGGCACGGGGCTTCTCGCGGGCGCGGAGCTGCACCATGCACCGCACACCCTCGCCGCTCGCCTCTGTGGGAGGCGTGATGAGCCAGTTCATATCCCGCAGGTGGCAGACGGTCACCATGGCGCTTTCACGCGGGGCCACGACAATGCGTCGTCTGCCGGGTTCGATCCCCACGACCATCTGACGCTCCCCGGCGATCTGCGCGGCGTCGCCGAGGCGCTTGGTCTGGCCGATGGTAAAGCGTGTCACGCCCTCATGACGGCCAAGAACGTTGCCCTGACGGTCCACGATCTCGCCTTCGCCTCGTGTGTCGGGACGCAGCGTTTCAACCAGATCGGAATAGTTGCCCTTGGGGATGAAGCACAGATCCTGACTGTCGGGCTTGTCGGCCACCAGCAGACCGAACCGCTCGGCTTCCTGTCGCACGGTGTCCTTGTCGGGCATCTCGCCCAGCGGAAAACGCAGATAGTCGAGCTGATCGCGGGTGGTGGCGAACAGGAACCAGCTCTGGTCGCGGTCGGCATCGACGGGACGGTGCATTTCGGCCCCGCTGGAGCCTTCGACGCGCCGGACATAGTGCCCGGTCGCCATGGCGTCCGCGCCGATATCCTTCGCCAGACCGAGCAGGTCGGTGAACTTCACGCCCTGATTGCAGGACACGCAGGGAACAGGCGTTTCGCCCTGAGCGTAGGATGTGGCGAAGCGCTCGATCACGCTCTGACGGAAGCGTTCCTCCGCGTCGATGACGTAATGCGGGATGCTCAGACGCTCCGCGACTTCACGGGCGTCCTGGATGTCGCGCCCCGCGCAGCACGCGCCCTTCTTGGCTTCTCCACGGGTGTCGTAGAGCTGCAACGTGGCGCCGATGACCTCATGCCCCTGTTCGACCAGACGCGCGGCGACAACGGAACTGTCGACGCCTCCGGACATGGCAACGAGAATACGCATGATGGTCAGGCCCCTTTCCCGGGAGGAACGTCCGGCCCCCGCCGTCGTTCTTCCGACGGGACCGGTCTTTTCTTCAACTTTTGCGCGGCAGACGGACTGTCAGGCCATCCAGTTCATCGTTCATGATGATCTGGCAGCCGAGGCGCGATGTTGCCTCAAGTCCGAAGGCGAGGTCCAGCATATCCTCTTCGTCCTCTGTCGCTTCCGACAGCTTCGGCGCCCAGGACGGATCGACGATCACATGGCAGGTCGCGCAGGCCAGCGAGCCTTCGCACGCGCCTTCCAGATCGACGCCATGCTTGTGGGCAATCTCCAGAACGGAAAGACCAACGGGCGCATCGACCTTGCGCTCGGTGCCATCGGGCTCGACGAAAATCATGTGGGGCATTTCGGAGTTCTCGCTCAGTCTGTCCTATTGGGTGGAGCCTGCGGCTCTCACCCGTTGCGCTGCTGTGGCAAGCAGGTCCGCCACACGCATGATATCGGCGGGCGTGGTAAAACGTCCGGGCGAGAGACGCAAGCTTTCCGCTGCTTCCGTGGCGCTCAGACCCATGGCTGTCAACACGTAGGACGGCGCCAGATCAGCCGATGAGCAGGCTGATCCCATCGACAGGGCCATGTCGGGAAGCGCTTCCATAACCCGCGCAGCCTGAGCGCCGGGAAGGCGGAGACTGATGATGCCCGGCAGACGCGGCGCTTCCCGTGCATTGATGACAAAGGCTGTCTGACGTTCCTGCAGACCATGAAACAGGCTGTCAGCAAGGATGGCGAGATGCCGGTCATCGGCCTGCCACTCTGAGCGGGCGATACGGGCGGCCTCGCCAAATCCTGCGATCAGGGTGGAGGGGAGCGTTCCGGACCTGAGCCCCCGCTCCTGCCCGCCTCCCGAGAATAGCGGCTCAAGCCGGACGCGAGGACGTCTGCGCACGAACAGCGCGCCCACGCCTTTCGGACCATACATCTTGTGGGCGGAGACAGAGGCGAGGTCGAGCCCCAGCGCCTGCACGTCAATGGCCATTTTCCCGGCAGCCTGCGCGAGATCTGAGTGCAGGAGCGCTCCGGCCTCCCTGACCATGCGTCCAAGGGCGGGCAGGTCCTGTTTCACGCCGGTCTCATTATTGGCGGCCATGATGCTGACTAGTGCGGTTGGAACGGCGAGGGCCTCCCGGAGAGCGGCCGGATCGACCTGACCATTAGGGTCCACGCCGAGAATGACGGGCTCGAACCCTTCCTGCGCCAGATCACGCACGCTCTCCAGAACGCATTTGTGCTCGGTGGCCACAGTGATGACCCGCCTGCGTCCGTCGCCCATCCTGTTGCGAAAACGGACAGCGCCCTTGATGGCCAGATTATTGGCTTCCGTCGCGCCGGAGGTGAAGATGATCTCTCTCGGATCAGCGTCGATCAGCGCCGCCACATGAGCGCGCGCCTGTTCGACTGCCTCGGCCGCGCGTTTGCCGGGCGCATGTGTATCGCTGTGCGGGTTGGCGAATTCCTCAGCGAAAAGGGGAGCCATGACCTCCATGACGCGCGCATCGCATGGGGTGCTGGCGGCGTTGTCGAGATAGATCTCCTGCATGACTTTCTTTCGTAGCGGCGGGAGGCGATGTTACCGGAAAATGGTTCTTCTGTCTCATCTTTTTGCCTTGCGGGGGCGCTGCCCCGCACCCCGCCAAAGGCTCGCCTCTGGAAACCGCCTGTTATCAAGCAAGGGGGATGCGGTCCCTTGCGGGTTCGGGCAGAGCCCGCATCCCTTGCTTGGCCAGAGACTTCAGTAAAGGATCAGTCCCTATTCAGCCGGCACATAAACCTTGCCGCCAGCCTCGCGAAATTCGCGGCTTTTCTCCTCCATGCCGGCAATACGCCGGGCGTCGTCACGGATATCCTGCGAAATCCGCATCGAACAGAATTTCGGACCGCACATCGAGCAGAAATGCGCCGTCTTGTGCGCGTCTTTCGGCAGCGTTTCATCATGATAGGCGCGGGCTGTATCCGGATCGAGTGACAGCTTGAACTGGTCTTCCCAACGGAATGAGAACCGGGCACGGCTCAGCGCATCGTCACGCAGTTTCGCCGACGGATGCCCCTTGGCGAGATCGGCTGCGTGGGCTGCAAGCCGGTAGGTAATCACACCAATTTTCACATCATCGCGGTTTGGAAGGCCGAGATGTTCTTTCGGCGTCACGTAGCAGAGCATCGCCGTGCCGAACCAGCCGATCATCGCGGCGCCAATGGCGGAGGTGATGTGATCGTAGCCCGGCGCAATATCTGTCGTTAACGGGCCAAGCGTGTAGAAAGGGGCCTCGTGGCATTCCTTCAGCTGCTTGTCCATGTTGGCCTTAATCTTGTGCATCGGCACATGGCCGGGGCCTTCGATCATGACCTGACAGCCCTTCGCCCAGGCGATTTTCGTCAGTTCGCCGAGCGTTTCCAGTTCGGCGAACTGGGCGGCGTCATTGGCGTCGGAAATGGAGCCCGGACGCAGACCATCACCGAGCGAGAACGAGACGTCATACTTGCGCATGATATCGCAGATGTCCTCGAAATGCTCGTAGAGGAAGCTTTCGCGGTGTTCCATCAGGCACCAGCTCGCCATGATCGAGCCGCCACGCGAGACAATGCCGGTGACCCGGTTGGCTGTCAGCGGAACGTGAGCCAGCCGCACGCCCGCATGAATGGTGAAGTAATCCACGCCCTGCTCGGCCTGTTCGATCAGCGTATCACGGAAGACTTCCCATGAAAGTTTGCTGACGTCACCCCCGACTTTCTCAAGCGCCTGATAGAGCGGCACGGTGCCGATCGGTGTCGGGGCGTTACGCAGGATCCAGTCACGGATATTGTGGATGTTCCGACCCGTCGAAAGATCCATGACCGTGTCCGCGCCCCAGCGGATCGACCAGACCAGCTTTTCGACTTCTTCGGCGGCGGAGGAGGTGACGGCGGAATTACCGATATTGGCGTTCACCTTCACTAGGAAATTGCGCCCGATGATGACCGGCTCAAGTTCGGGGTGATTGATGTTGGCCGGGATGATGGCGCGTCCACGGGCGATCTCGTCACGCACGAATTCCGGTGTGACGAACTCGGGAATGGCGGCGTCGAAATCCTCGCCGTCGGCCCGGCGTGCGGCGGCGCCTTCGGCAGCTTTCAGGCGACCGAGATTTTCACGGTGAGCGACATAGATCATCTCCTCGGTGATGATCCCGGCGCGGGCGAATTCATATTGTGTGACGTGCTCTGCCGCGCCTGATTCGAGAACCGTATGGGGCGCGGGACACGGATCGACGAGGTTATCGCCGGTCGCACCGCCATTATCCTCCGGTTTCACTGCGCGGGGAGTGGCCTTGCTGAAGCCGCGCTTCGCCAGCCATTCCGAACGGACTTTTGGCAGGCCCCTGGCGACGTCGATGCTGACATCGGTGTCGGTATAAGGCCCCGATGTATCATAGAGGCGCACCGGCGCTTCATTCGCTGATGGATCGAGTGCGATCTCGCGAAACGGCACACGGATTTCAGGATGATTTTCCGGACTTGAATGGATTTTTCTTGAGCCCCAGACGGGACCGGTTGTGACATGGCCCGGTGCGGGGGCCTTGGTGTCGGGGCCTTTGGGTGCAATGTGGTTCATGACGACGTCCTCGCGTGCTTGCGAAGAACGGGTCGAGCCGGATGGGTCTGCCGTGGGTATGGGAACGCACGGCGCTGCTCGCGACCTGACCAGTCCCTCCGCCGGTACTAACCGGATCAGGTTCCCCAACGCTGATGGAAGCGCTGGCAGGGTCGCTGCGCCGTTCCTTTGCGGGAACAAACAGCCTCTCAGTTCCTTGAGCGGAACCCCCCTTGGTGACCTCTATCAGGCAACAAACGTAGCTTACTGTCAATCTGAGCTTTGATTGGCGGCTTCGAATGCCAGAGAAGTGATGGCGGGGTCTTTATTTTGGGCAAAAGATTTCATTTTATGCAAAAAGGTTAATAAATGGTTGATTGTAGATACGATAACGGTAAAATAAATAAAATTTCATGAGATAATAGAAAGAAATACGACATGAGCGGAACTGCTTCGAGTGCAAATATTCCTTCAGTTATCTCCGATGGCGGCGCCTATGAAGTTGCTTCAGGAACATCCGTCTCAGGCGTTACTATTCTCAGTGGAGCTTTGAATGTCGCGGGAAGCGCCTCTGGAACGCAACTGTATGGACCCGGACCCGGAGGCGGAAGCAGTTCGGCGGCCAGCGAGCATGTTCTTTCCGGCGGGATCGAATATCAGGTGGTGGCCACCAGCGGCTTTATCAGTGTCGCAAGTGGTGGAACGCTTGTGTCGGCAACGCTGGAGCAGTCTGGTCTTGTCGTCGATGGTGGGACAGTAGAGTCTGTGACAGCTCTTTTAGGCGCACAGGTTTCCGCAACAAATGGAGCCCGGATCAATTCCGCCACCACGTCGCAATATGGCTGCTTTAGTGTTGATGACAGCAGTTATCTGGAAAATTCCGTTATAGGGAGTGGTGCTTGTCTTGCTGTTGAAAAAGGTGCGACATTTGAAAATGTTACCTTGCTGAGTTCAGGCGTCCTGCTGGTGGATGCCGGATCGGGTGCGGGTGTGATTGCGGGTTCAGATCTTGAGGGAATAACATTCCAGTCCGGATCGAAGATTTATGTAATGCAGGGTACAATATCCGGTTTTCATCTTCCTGCGGATGTTTCCCTTACGATCGATAATGGAAACTCTGCCAGTAATCTTGTGATTGCTGGCACGGAAACCATAGGCGTGAGGGTTCACGACCAGAATAGCATCATTCAGAGTGGCGGCACACAGGTTATCACCCCCACCGGGATCGCTTTTGAAACACATCTTGAAAGGGGCGGCAGTGTTTATGTTTCATCTGGTGGCTCCATAGTCAATTCTGATGACACACAGCTTTCACAGGGTGTGGTTGTTCTGGAGGGGGGCAGTGTCGTCTTTACCGGTGACACAACGCTGAGCAGTGGTGTCATTTCAGGGTCCGGCACCATTGTACAGGAAGGAAGCGGCTCACTCCATATCGCTAGCGACGACGGCCTGTCCGGGTTTTCCGGAATCATCTATGTCACGGACGGGAAGCTTGTTGTTTCCGATATTACTGATCTGCACTCAGCTTCTCTCGAGTTTATGGATGGCCATACAGGCTCTCTGGTCATCAGCGGTTCGACATCTCCTTCCGGTGTAATCGGAGATATCGATTTCGGTGATACGATAGAGCTGTCTTCCCTGATCTGGCAGGATGATTTTACGACGCATTTTGAGGGTACCAATACGCTCCAGATCACGCGATCTGACGGTACAGTTGTGGGATCTGTCAATCTTAGCGACGCCAACTATACGTGGTCTAATTTTGTTCTGAGTAAAGGCAGTGACGGCGGCACGGTCATTGCTCTTGATGACAACAGTTCTCCTGGTGTCATCGGGAATACGATATTTTCCAGCAACACCTCCAACGTCAATGTCAGTGGCACTGGCGCCGTCGTGAATGGCGCTACCGTCAGCAATATGAGCGTATCTGCCGCTACATTGTATGGAGATGGAACGACAGGTCATCTGGTTCTGTATAACGGCACAAAGTCATTCTATACGAACATGACTCGTAACACGGAAGAAGTCATCAGGAAGGGGGCTTCTTCTTACAACTCCATCGTAACAGGTGGAAGTGAGCAGGTTTACGGCAATAGCTATAATTCTCAATTCACGACATGGACACAGGAGAACTTCCAGGAGGTCGGAGCGTCCCAGTATATCTATTCAGGGGGGATTTCTGATGGCGCCTCTTTTGCACCAAGCATTTATTCCATGCGTCCCGGTTACTCTACAGGGACCATTGCCAATCAATATGTCTATCTCGGTGGAACTTCAAAAAACACAACATTATCAGGCGCAGAGTACTCAGGATTTTCTGTGCCTGAAACCAAATATGTGACAGCCTACGCCCAATCTGTAGAGACAATTTACAGTGGTGGTACGGCCATAAATACCACGATTACAAAATACGGTATTGTCAACGCGGCAAGCGGAGCAACACTGACCAACGCCGTTCTGGATGGCGGTGTGCTCAATATGGCGTCTGACACGATTATTTCCAATGGCCTGACCTTTAAAAATGGCAGTATCTATATAACGGATATGAAATATGCAGACGGAAGCGCCTTGCAGGTTTCTCTGGATGGCAATGACAACCTTCTGATAACCGACGGAGATCTTTCCAGGGAAATTCACCTCAACGGCGATTATTCCAATAGCTTTGCTATAACACATGATGTTCAGGGTAATGTGCTTGTCACCTATGGCACGCCCGCGCCCTGCTATTGCCGTGGCACCCTGATAGATATGCAGGACGGCAGGAAATGCGTTGAGGATATTGTCATAGGTGATGTGGTGAAAACGGCCGGCGGACAGTATCGCCCCGTGCGCTGGGTGGGGTACCGCGCCTATGACGGCCTGTTCGCCAGAGGCAATCCTGACCTGATACCGGTCATTTTCAGAAAAGGCTCTCTGGGCAACGGTGTGCCGGAACGTGATCTGACGGTCTCGCCGCTTCATGCCATGTTTATTGAAGGATGGCTGATCCCGGCGCATTGTCTTGTGAACAACACGACCATTGTTCGTGGCGTTATTGGCGAGACACTGGAGTATTTCCATATCGAACTTGAGACGCATGACATTCTTCTGGCAGAAGGCGCACCGGCAGAAAGCTTTGTGGACGATCAGAGCCGGAACATGTTCCACAACGCCCGGACATTCCATGAACTGTATCCCCATGTGTGCCCGAGTGAGGCGCTCTATTGTGCGCCAAGACTGGAAGATGGAGTGATTCTGGAACATATCAGGCAAAAGCTTGATGGTTCAGACGACATTATGGAATGCGTCTCTGTCTGCCTCCAGAACATAACCGGCAATATGATTGCCGGTTATGTTACCGGTTATGTTACTGGCGGCCCGGTCAGTCATGATGCGCTTGTCCTGAGCATTTCAGTCAATGGGATACATGTCGGCCATGTGACAGCAGATCGGAGAGATGCCGATCATCGGAGATATTTTGTATTTGGTCTGACACGGTCACAGATGCTTGCAGGAGATGAAGATATTCAGGTCACACCTCTCCATGCAGGGCAGAAACGGGTAGCATGATTTGCGGTAAGGCATCTGTTATCAAGACGCTATACCGAACAGTACTTCATGATATCTGTTTCCGGGACAGGCGACTGTGAAGCAGGCTGTCTTGCTGAATGAGGAGAGTGATTGCGGGATCTGTAAATTCTTGGAATTATCTGGCACCTTGCTTGGCAGAGATGTTTCATTGATCTGAGGAGGAAAGTGCGGTTCATGGCGGAGGCAGGCATCAAACTGGACGAAAGCTGGCGTATCGCTCTGCAGAAAGAGTTCGATTCCCCTTATATGAAGGATCTCAAGGCGTTTCTTCAGGAAGAAAAGAAGGCGGGAAAGAGGATCTTTCCCCGTGGTCCGGAATGGTTTCGCGCTCTTAATCTGACACCACTGGGTTCTGTTCGCGTCGTTATTCTTGGACAGGACCCCTACCACGGCGCTGGTCAGGCTCACGGCCTGTGTTTCAGTGTGCGCAAGGGCGTGCGGATACCCCCTTCTCTAAAGAATATCTACAAGGAAATGCTGAGTGATCTGGGAATTCCGCCCGCTCATCACGGCAATCTGACATCATGGGCCAGACAGGGTGTGCTGCTTCTCAACAGCGTGCTGACTGTGGAACTGGGGCAAGCGGCGTCTCACCAGCGGCATGGATGGGAGCGGTTTACCGATGCCGTCATTGCCTGTGTGAATGAGCAGAAAACGCCAGTCGTTTTCATCCTGTGGGGCAGTTACGCTCAGAAGAAAGCGGCTTTTGTCGACAGTTCACGGCATCTGGTGCTGAAGGCCACTCATCCTTCGCCTCTTTCAGCCCATACAGGATTTTTCGGCAATCGTTATTTTTCAAAAGCCAATGCGTTTCTGAAAGAACACGGTTTGAAACCGATTGACTGGCAGCTCCCGGAAGAACCCGAAGAAGACTGACGGTTTAATTTTATGCTTTGGTAATCTCACGCGCCATGACGATCGCATCTGAACCGTCTTCATAATAGCGCTTTCGAATTCCAGCAGTAATAAATCCTGTTGACGTATAAAGTTTTTTTGCAGGTGTGTTTGTAGTGGAAACTTCCAGAAACAGCTTTCTTACCTGCTTCTGGTCCAGTTCCTGCTCCAGTCTCTGAAGCAGTTTTCTGGCGATCCCGTGCCGTCTCCATTCCGGCACGACAGCCAGAGTCAGAATTTCAGCTTCATCGAGGACTGATCGGACAAGAATGAAACCGACAGGCTCTTCCTCTACGGATGCCAGTAATGCCTCAGTCCCCGGAGTAGCGAAAAGCTGCGTAAAAGCGTCTTCTGTCCAGCGAGCCGTCTCCGCAAATGCGGTTGCGTGGAGTGTTGCGAAAACAGGAGAAAAAACAGAACCTTTTTCGGATGTCATAAGATCTGAAAAGGATATCATTCAGGTCGAGCTCGCAAGCCTGCGGCTGGCAGTCTGGCTTCAGGTGGATCGACATACAAGGGAAGCGCGGGCCTGTCCCCCATATGTCCCTGTGAACGCCTGAGACCCGCTTTTGCGATGTCCTTTATGCCGGCGTCTCCCGGAATGGGAAAAGCTTCGAGAAAATCAGGCGCTTTGAGAAGCACTGCATCGCCCACATCTCCAGCGACCAGCCAGCGTCCTGACGGGGGTTCCCAGTCAACCTGTCTGACAGCAACGACAGAGCCCGGCGTCAGGGCATCGGGCGCGGCGCTTTCGACAAACCAGCGTCCGCTTCTGGCGGCTGTCACATGGAGCCATCCCTCACATTCATGCTGCGCGGCATAGGCGGAAAGCGCCTCCGCAAGGGCCTCTCCGCGTGTCACGCCGACGACAGGGCAGTCGTATCCGAACGCCAGACCGGCAGCCAGAGAGCAGGACGTTCTCAACCCCGTAAACGACCCCGGTCCGATCACAACGACCACGAGGTCAGGCCGTTCCCAGCCTGCTTCCTTCAGCACATCATCCAGCAGGCACGGCATGTTGCCGATGCCTTCGTGGCCAGCCTCGGTGCGAACGGAATGAACGTGAAAGCCATTCTTGTCCTGCTCTATGCAGGCCACTCGCGCCCGCACTTCAGCAGGGGCTGCGTCAAGCACGACAATACGGTGACTGGTGTTCAGAGTGGTGGTCACAGGGTGCGGCATGCTTCGTCGAAAGGCAGGCGTGGTGCGCGGGGTGTTTCAACCGGTTCGGCATAACCGAGGCAGACGAGAAAGTTTGCCCGCCATCCTTCTCCGGCCAGGAATGTGTCTTCGAGAATGGAGGCGTCAAAGCCGGACATGGGGAGAGCATCCAGTCCGAGGGCGCGTGCCGCCATGATCAGGTAGGCGCCTTCCAGCGAGCTGTTCCGGAACGCGGTTTCTTCTGAAAGCCCCACATCCGACGCGAACCATGTGCGGAGATCAGGATCGCTGCCCAGACGGGAGAAATATTCAAAGAAAAGAGGATCATATCCCACAATCGCCACGACAGGCGCTGTCATGGCCTTTTCGATGTTACCCTGAGAAAGCGCCTGTTTCAGCCGTTGCTTGGCATCCTGACTGGTGAGAAAGACAAAGCGTGCAGGGGAGCTGTTGCCGGACGTCGGGCCGGTTTTCACAAGATCATACAGCGCCCGGAGCGTGTCTTCCGGAATGGGCTGGTCGGTCCATTTTTCCGGTGTTCGTGCCGTGCGAAACAGATGGTCCAGAGCACTCTCATCAAGCGACATAACGGCTTTCCTCACCACTTTCTGCCTGTGTGAATACCGTTGTGTGGAGTGTGTTTCCAGTGACGAGTTTCTTCCGGCTGTATTTTTATCGTGCTCAGACGGCAGGATTTGTCAGGACTGTTTCAAAGGAATATTGGCAACAGTCAAAGTTTTTGGGTGTCATATTTTTAGAAAGATTACATTCGGCAAAGACTTCTTTATGAATGGCCTGACGATCAGGACGCGTAAAGGGCTTCGATCTTTCCATCCGTCAGCACGTCCGATGCCGAACCGATATCCGTCAGCCTGCCGCGCCGCATCAGCAGGGCTTCATCAAAAATCTGACGGGCCTTCAGAGGATCATGCGTGGTGCACAGGATCGTATACCCTGCGCCAACCAGTTCACGGAGCCGGGTCCAGAGCCGTTTCTGCTGCCCGAAATCCAGCGCGGAAGCCGGTTCATCAAGCAGCAGGGTCCGCCCGCCCTGCGCCAGCGCCCGCGCAATCAGGACAGCCTGCTGCTCTCCCCCGGAAAGCTGTGCGTAAGCCCGTCCTGCGAGGTGAGCGATGTTCATGAGATGCAGGGCCTCTGCAACGGCTTCCTGATCACCTTGACCGGCAAGGAGCCCGAAACGGGCGTGCGACAAACGACCCATGGCGACCATGTCTTCAACTGTATAGGCAAAGGCGACAGAATGGGTCTGGGGGACATAGGCAATCCGGCGGGCTGTTTCGCGGGGCGACAGGACGGAGAGGTCTTCGCCATTCAGAAGCACCTTTCCTTCCACTTTCTCAAGACCGAGGACGGCGCGCAGCAAGGTCGTCTTCCCTGCCCCGTTCGGACCAAGCAGGCAGGCCAGAACACCGTCCCCGATGGTGAAAGACACATTGTCCAGCACCAGCCGATGGTCCCGTTTACAGGTGAGATGTCGAGCGGCGAGGGTCATCGCCAGTTGCCCCGCAGACTGGTTTTCACGCGCGGCAGAAGCAGCAGAAGCAGGATCACACCGGACAGTTCGGTCATGATGCCCACCGGGATCTCCGCCGGAGACAGGTTGCGGGCGAGATCGTCGGAAAAGGTCAGAAAGATCGCGCCGATCAGAGCGCTCATGGGCAGAACCAGACGGTTGCCGGGGCCGACCAGAAGTCGGGCGACATGGGGAATGACCAGCCCGACCCAGCCGATAATGCCGGTCATGGAAACAGTCAGCGCACAGAGCAGGGTCGCCAGCGCCACGACCAGATTCCGCACAAGACGCACGGATACGCCGAGGCTGCGCGCCTCATCGTCGCCCATGCTGAGCGCGTCCAGAAACCGTCCCATGGCGCACAGGGCGATCATTGCACAGACCATGGGCGCCGTGACGAGGGATAAGGTTTCCGGCGTGACACGGGACAGCGTGCCGAGAAGCCAGAAAACGATATCGGGAAGCTGGCTGTCGGGATCAGCGAGATATTTGAGGATCGACAGCAGGGACGTGAAAAGCGCGTTGCTGACCAGTCCACCGAAGATCAGCATCAGGACTGAACTGTCGCCTGACAGACGGGCGATGCCGGTTCCCAGCAGGACAGCCAGCGCGGAACCCGTAAAGGCTGAAGCACCGATCATCCATTGTGGGACATGCAGGATAATGCCCAGAGCCGCCCCGAATCCCGCACCGCTGAGAGCCCCGAGAATGCCGGGCGAGACAAGTGGATTGCGGAAGACGGCCTGATAGGACGCGCCAGAAACGGAAAGCGCCGCGCCTGTCAGAAGAGCTGCCCCCAGTCGCGGCAGACGGATATGCACCAGAATGGAACAGGCGACAGTCTGACAGGACGCATTGGTGGTGTTAAAAAACGACAGCATGAAATCAGACAGATCATGAAGCGGTATGGGGTAGCGTCCAATGCAGAGGGAGCCCGCCGCAACGACCAGAAGGATGATGAATGTCGTTGCGAGGGTCGCCGATCCTTTCATGCTGGTGGCTGGGCAGCCAGAATTCGTCGGGCTTCTTCCTGTGTCAGGTCGTAGGAGAAGAAGCGACGATAGAAAGCTCGCGTGATCTCCTCCATGTCAGTGTCGTGAAAAAGCTCCGGGTGAATCACGCTCGCTGCCCACTGAAGCTGAAGGGCGAATTCAGTTCCGTAACGATCCCACGGAAAGACGCCGACGGGATTGCGATAGACCCTGCCCGCTTTCACGGCGTTCAGCTCACTCCACACCGGTCCGGAAGGAAGGGATGCGGCATCGCCGTTCATTCCGCCCAGAATGATGATGTCGGGGTTCCAGGCGGCAACCTGTTCCAGTGAAACCGGATGCTTGGATCCCTTGATCTCTCCTGCCGCGTTGCGTCCTCCGGCGAGATGGATCCATTCGTCAATCATCGTGCCGGAACCATCAACTTTCAGAGGAGAAAGTGACAGGATGTGCAACACGCGCGGGCGGGACGCCTCGGGGACGTTCGCCAGTCGGGCTGCCAGGGTTTTCTCTGTCGCGTCGAGATAGACGCGATAGTTACGCGCAACTTCCAGCGCATGGGGCGTGCCGAGAACATCGGCGGTCAGGTCAAGGCAGTGCAGCAGCCCGGCCGTGTCGTGAAACTCGACGCCGATCGTGGGGATGCCGGTCCTGCGATAGCTTTCCATTCCTGAAAGAGAGGGTGTGGCAAAGACCAGATCAACGTGACCCGCCAGCAGGGTTTCGGCGGTCGGCGTTGTTGAGGGCAACTGGATGGCGGCGCGCAGGTCCGGCGCCAGACGGTACATCCAGGGCGACATGCTCTCCCGTTCCACTGTCATGGCGATGGTGGAGGCGCCACCAAGCATGATGAGCAATTCATTATGCGCATACCAGAGGTCAGCAATGTGAGCGGGACGAGTGGGTAATTCGCTGATTGCGCCAGTCATGTCCGTGAGCGTCTTTGTTTCGGCGAAGGCCTGGAAAGGAAAGATTCCGGCTGTCATGGCAAGGATGAATATTTTTACTTTCCTGAGAAAATATCTAGTCATTTCCATGTTTTTCCTTTCTGTCCCACTCAGGGACCGGTGTCGGGACTCACTTCATCCGGATATAGACAGGATACGGGTGAACGTCGAGGACCGGTCTTGTCAGGACGTCCTTCTGATTTATTAACGGTCTACATTAAGTTACAACTCCATAACTTTACTGAAACTTTTCCCGGAACCTTTCTGTTTCTCTTTCGTTAGACGACGTAACCCACTTTACGTGGTTCACAGTGAAATCCTACATCTGGAACGGACCTATGGCCGCATGCGTCTGACTTTACATACGGACTATGCGCTGAGAGCGCTGATTTTTCTGACCTGGACGACGGACCGTCTTGCTTCCATTCGAGAAATAGCAACGACCTACGGCATCTCTGAAAACCATCTGGTCAAGATAGTGCACAAGCTGGGTCAGCAGGGCTTCATTGAAACTGTCCGGGGCCGTAATGGAGGCATCAGGCTGGCGCGCGATGCGTGCATGATCTGCGTCGGAGACGTTGTGCGCGTGACCGAAGAAGGTCTGGGTAGTGTCAGCGGCGCGGAAAAGAAGTCGCATGCAGAAGAGGAGTCTTCCCGCACTGTACCGCACAGCCGCTTCCAGAGCGTGGTGAACAGGGCTCTGGTGGCCTTTATGGCCGTCCTTGACGACACCCGGCTTTCAGACCTGATTTTCGATGAACAGAGGCAGATGCTTGGTGTCATGACCAGTCCACGCGCCCGCTGTGCAAAGCCTGACGACGACAGGTGTGCATCGACGCCAGCATCGTGAAATCTGGTCTCGCCTGAAAAAGTCGGGACCGTAAAACATGTTGCGGCCCGAAAAAGATCCCGAAGAGAAAATCTCCGGGGCCTTTTGCAATGGAACAGATTTCAGCCCCGGCGGAGGTCGGGAGCCTTCGCTTCCTCGGACAGACGTGAAACAGCCTCGTCCAGTGTCAGCATTTCCTGATCCGCGCCGCCGAGACGACGCATCGCCACCGTTCCGGCTTCCGCTTCCTTGCGGCCCACCACCAGAATGACCGGCACGCGGGCGACGCTGTGTTCGCGGATCTTGGCGTTGATCTTGTCCGCGCGGGTGTCGGCCTCGACCGTGAGACCGGCCTTGCGCAGACGGGCGACAACCTCTTCCGCATAAGGTGCGGCGTCGCTGACAATGCTGGTCACGACGACCTGCATCGGCGCGAGCCAGAGCGGGAACTTGCCCGCATGCTGCTCGATCAGAATGCCGATAAAACGCTCGAACGAACCGAGAATGGCGCGGTGCAGCATGACCGGGCGGTGACGGGCGCTGTCCTCGCCAATGTAGTTCGCATCCAGACGCTCCGGCAGCACCAGATCGACCTGCAACGTGCCGCACTGCCAGTCACGACCGATGGCGTCACGCAGCACGAACTCCAGCTTCGGGCCGTAGAACGCGCCCTCACCCGGATTGTATTCATACTCCACACCTGCGATCTCACACGCCCGCTTGAGCGCGGCTTCGGACTTGTCCCAGACTTCATCCGAACCCGAGCGCTGTTCCGGACGGTCGGAGAACTTGATGCGGAAATGCTCGAAGCCGAGATCCTTGTAGACCTCCGTCAGCATCTCGACGAACAGCACGGTCTCCTGCGCGATCTGGTCTTCCGTGCAGAAGATATGCGCATCGTCCTGCGTGAAGCCACGCACGCGCATGATGCCGTGCAATGAACCGGACGGCTCGTAGCGGTGGCATGCGCCGAACTCGGCCATACGCAGCGGCAGTTCGCGATACGACCGCAGGCCATGACGGAAGATCTGCACATGGCACGGGCAGTTCATCGGCTTGAGCGCGAGGGTCTTGTCCTCGTCCTCGACGGTGGCGATGAACATGTGGTGGCGATATTTGTCCCAGTGACCGGACGCTTCCCACAGAGCGCGGTCCACGAGCTGCGGCGTGCGCACTTCCTCATACCCGGCGCGGGTCTGGGCGCGGCGCATGTAATCCTGAAGCGCCGTGTAGAGCCGCCAGCCCTTGGCGTGCCAGAAGACCTGACCGACGGCTTCTTCCTGAATGTGGAAGAGGTCCATCTCCTTGCCGATGCGACGATGGTCGCGGCGCTCGGCTTCCTCAAGCTGGTGCAGATGCGCTTCCAGCTCTTTTTTGTCGCGCCATGCGGTGCCGTAGATACGGGTCAGCATCGGGTTGCGGTGATCGCCGCGCCAGTAAGCGCCCGCCACCTTCATCAGCTTGAAAGCGTTGCCGACATCGCCGGTGGTGCGCAGATGCGGACCACGGCAGAGATCAAGCCACTCGCCCTGACGGTAGATCGAGATTTCCTCATCACCCGGCAGATCGCGGATCAGTTCGGCCTTGAAGCGCTCGCCACGGTCCTCGAAGAACCTGATCGCCTCATCGCGCGGCCATGCCTCGCGGGTGAAGGGTGCGTTGGCTTTGATGATCTCGTGCATCCGCTGCTCGATGGCCGTGAAATCTTCCGGCTTGAACGGCTCGTTGCGGTAGAAATCGTAATAGAAGCCGTTTTCGATCGACGGGCCGATGGTGACCTGCGTGCCGGGAAACAGCGACTGCACCGCTTCCGCCAGCACGTGGGCGGCATCGTGGCGGATCATTTCCAGCGCTTCCGCATCCTTGCGGGTCACGAAACGGATGGACGCGTCCTGCTCAATCGCGCGATCCATGTCGCGGAGCTGGCCGTCAACTTCGATGGCGAGCGCCGCCTTGGCGAGGCCGGGACCGATGGACGCGGCGATGTCCGTGCCCGTCACCGTTCCGTCAAACTGGCGAACGGAACCGTCTGGCAGGGTGATGGCAGGCATGGATGGATGCTCCAGGCATTGAATGGGACGGACGGCCGGGATGGACGTCCTCATGGGAAAAGCCGACTTTAATGGCGTCAGCCGAGGGCGGAGACAACCCTATCCACGGAAAGAGTTGCCATATCGTGCACCCGGAGCACACGAACCTGCCCGGCAGACCGTCCGATGGGGGCCGTAAGGCCGGGATCGCTCTCCGCCGAAAACAGCACAAGGCAGCGACAGCCAACGGCGGCGGCAAGGTGCATCGGGCCGGTATCATTGCCGATGGCGATCATGGCTCCCGCGCAGATGCCGCCCAGATCAGGGATGGACGTCTTTCCTGTCAGGTCAACGGTCTCGGGGCAGACTGACTGAATGACGGCCGCCAGAGGTGTGTCCGCACCGCTGCCGATGACAACCGGCGTCAGTCCCGTCGCCGCAAGATGGGAGGCCAATGCACCATAGCGTTCCGCTGACCATCTCTTGCCCGGCCGATGCGGCGCTGCTCCCGGCACGATGACGGCATAGGGCGTGATGAGCTGTGTGGTAAACCGGGAGCCCTGTGCCGTGAGCCAGCCGAGGTCGGCCACCTCCGGCACCTCCGCAAGTCCCGCCGTCCGGAGCTGGTCGCGCTGGCGGGCGCGGGTGTGCATGAGAGTGCGGCTGGGATTGGTGTGGGAAAGAGTGCCATTGCCTCCGATACCGGACCAGTCCGCCCTTCCGGCAAGGCGACGGTATCCGCTGGAACGGCCCGAGGTCTGGAGGTCATAGATCCTGTCGAAAACGCTCAACTGCCGCCGGAGCCGCTTCATGCCCCGGAGGTCGGTGATTTTCGGACGGGTATCGATCTCGATCCGGTCGAACCACGGGCTGGCTTCGGCAAGCGCACGGAACGGCGCTGTCGTCAGCAGGGTGATGGAGGCGTCCGGATGATGGGCGCGGATAGCGGCGAAGGCAGGGAAGCTCTGCACGAAATCGCCGAGGGCGCTGAGGCGGATGACAAGAATGCGCGCCATGGGTGGCAGATTGCCCTGCCCTGCCCTTTCACGCCAGAGCGGCATATCAGTGGGCGTCTGGAGGAAGAGACGCGACAGAGGCATGGCCGGTCGCGTCGCTCGGCGGAAGCGCGTCCGGATCAGAGGCGAGAACCGTCAGGTCCTGCCGCGCCAGATCGGCCTCATGCGAATCCGGCTCAAGCGAGACGACCTTTTCCCAGTCGGAGCGCGCGCCTTCCGGGTTGTTCAGGCGCTGACGGATGATGCCACGTTCAAGCAGGGAGGTTGTGTCATCAGGTTCCAGCGCCAGAGACTGCTCAATATCGGTTTTCGCCTGCGTCAGCGCATTGGTCTGAACTTCCGCCATGGCTTTCAGCCTGTGCGTCTCCGCCGCGAGAAGCGGGTTGTCGGCGAGCGGCGTCAGATCCCGGATGACGGTCTGAGGCTGGTCCAGCTGAAGGAGCGCCCGGTCTTTCAGCAGGAGGAGGACGATGGATTCCGGCGTCAGGGTCAGTCCATATCCAGCGGCGTCGGCGGCTTTGCCGGGCATGGCGGCAGCGAACCAGGCTCGGGCCGCATCGGCGGCGACATTGGCCCGTTCCTCCGTGGAATCATCATCCGCACCCGCTTCGTGTCTGGCTGCTTCATGTGCCAGATGATCGAGCTGCTCTGCTCCGGCGAGGGCGTCTCCGGTCATGACGTCTGCGATCGCCCTGCAATGTCCGATCGCCCGTTCGTTGCCGGTAGCCATGTGGCTCGACACGTAATCGTCCACATCCGAGGGGTCGTCATCCAGAAGGGCGAGGCATTCGGACAGGACAAACGGGGGCTGTGCGACGGTTGCTGCGGCGCGGGCTGCGCAGGCGCCGGTCGTCAGGGAGGCGAGCAGCATAAGGGTCGTTGCTGTCGGACTGCCCGAAAGGTGGGCGGATTTTCTCTGCCCTGCCGTCATATGTGATGAAAGCAGAGGTTCGGAAACCAGAGACGGGGAAGAGGCCGGACCAGTCATGAGAACCATTGAGGGCAGGGATGGCGTTGCGGTCAAGGCCGAACGAAAAAGAGACAACCAAGGTGCGGGATCGGCTGGTCCGTGCTATCCGCGAAAATTATGAATGCGTTAACTCGTAGGCCAGTCATTCTTCAGGTTCTGCCGGCCCTTGATGCGGGCGGTGTGGAACGGGGCACCGTTGAAATGGTGCAGGCCATCGCAAAGGCTGGTGGGACGCCGCTTGTCGCCAGCGCGGAAGGGCGGCTGGCCCCGATGATCGCTTATTATGGCGGCAGACATATCCCGCTGGAACTGGGCCGGAAGTCGCCTTTCGCCATTCTGCGGAATGCCCGGAAACTCAGGGCGATCATCAGGAAGGAAAAGGTCAGTCTGGTCCATGCCCGTTCGCGCGCGCCTGCGTGGGCGGCGAAGCTGGCCTGCCGGTCCCGCAAGATTCCCTTCATCACCACGTGGCACGGGGTCCATAACGCGAACTTCCGGGGCAAGAGGGCCTATAACGCCGTGCTGGCCGCAGGCGACCGCGTCATCGCCATCAGCCAGTTTATCGCGGATCGACTGAGGCGGGAATACGCGGTTGGGGAGGATCGTCTTCGCACCATCCCGCGGGGTGCGGATACGGTGCAGTTCGACCCTGAGAACGTGCGGGGGGACCGGGTCGGCACCGTTCTGAATTCATGGAACATCGAGGATGACGGGGCTGCGATCATTCTCATGCCGGCGCGGCTGACGGAATGGAAAGGGCAGGGGCTGCTGCTGGAAGCGCTGTCCATCATGATACGGGAGAGGTGGACGACGCGACCGTGGGTCTGCGTTTTCGCGGGAGAGACGCCGGAGAAATCGACCTTTCCGGCCCAGCTTGAATCGCGTGCCGTCGAACTCGGTCTGACGCCGCATGTCCGTTTCGGCGGCCATTGCTCGGATATGCCCGCGGCCCTTGCCCTGTCCGAAATGGTGGTTGTGCCGTCCCTGCGGCCTGAGCCGTTCGGACGCGTGGTGGTTGAGGCGCAGGCGATGGCGCGTCCGGTCATTGTTTCGGCTCATGGCGCTGCGGTGGAGACGGTCCGGCATGGCGAAACCGGTCTGCTGTTTCCGCCTGGAGATGCGCGTGTTCTTGCGGAAATGATCGCCGCCACTCTGGAGGCGACGGATGAGGAGCGTATGGCGTTGGGTCGTGCAGCCCGCCTCAATGTGCTGGAGCATTATACGACCCGGTCCATGCAGCGGGCGACGCTGGCGGTCTACGATGAAATGCTGGGGGGAGATCTGGCCGGACGTTTTGTGGAGCAGGGCGGCGGGGAATAGAAAAGTTCGGAGCTTTGCTCCATGCCCCACAAAGGGACGCGGTCCCATATCTGTCGCAGGACAAATCAGCATTGCCGCAATCTTCGAGAAGGCCGGCAGAGGTTCCTTGCTTCAATTGGCGGGCCACTCTCCAAAGACATGAGCAAGAGCGCGGCTTCAGGACGAGGGAGTGCCGCCATGTCATGCCAAAAAAGGTGTTGAGTGCGTGAATGGGACAAAATTGCTTCGTTTTCCTATCCCGTATAGCGCGCCAGAAATGGCGCTGTGACGCTTCCCTCCCTGTGCGCGACTACTGGCGGCGTACCTTCCGCCACGATGTGACCGCCTTTATTACCCGCGCCCGGTCCGAGATCGATCACCCAGTCGCCCCGCGCCACCAGACGCATATCGTGTTCCGCGACGATCACGGTGTTGCCGCCATCCACCAGTTCGTGGAGATGATCCATCAGCCGGTCCGCGTCCGATGGGTGCAGGCCGGTCGTCGGCTCATCTAGAACGTAAAGCGTGTGACCACGACGCTGCTTTTGCAGTTCCGTCGCCAGCTTGATCCGCTGCGCTTCGCCTCCCGAGAGTTCCGTTGCGGGTTGGCCGAGCTTCAGGTGTCCGAGACCACCGCGCTGAAGCGTGGTCAATGCCTGCGCCGGACCGGCATCCTCGGCAAAAAATACGCAGGCCGCATCGACATTCATGTCGAGCACATCGGCGATGGATTTTTCGCGATAGGTCACTTCCAGAATCTCCGGCTTGTAGCGCGCACCGTGACAGGCGGGGCACGGTGCATAGACGCTCGGCAGGAACAGCAGCTCCACCATGGTCGATCCTGCTCCTTCGCAGGTCGGGCAACGACCTTTCGGAAGGTTGAAGGAGAAATGACCCGCATCGTATTTGCGTTTCCGCGCCAGTTCCGTTCCGGCGTAAAGCTTGCGGATCGTATCGAAAAGACCTGTATAGGTCGCAAGGTTTGAGCGGGGCGTGCGCCCGATAGGTTTCTGGTCGATCACCACAAGGCGTTTGATGACCTCCAGCCCTCCTACAATACGCCCCTCCGGTTCCCCTGCATGAGCCGACGAGACAAGCGCGTTCTCTTCCTCGTCCGCTTCCGGCAACGCCTGCCCCAACGCCCTGGCGACGACGGTTGTGAGAACCTGACTGACCAGCGAGGATTTTCCGGAACCCGACACGCCGGTGACGGACGTGAACGCCCCGAGTGGGAACGAAGCAGAAAGGCCGTTCAGATTGTTCCAGTTAATCTCATCCAGTTTCAGCCATCCGGATGGTTTGCGTGGCGTATGATGCACCTCTGAAGTGGCGGCAAAGACGTAATCCCGCGTGCGGGAACCCTCGACGTCCTTCAGTCCCGCAAGAGGCCCGGAATACAGCACCTCGCCGCCACGGGTGCCTGCCTGCGGACCGACATCCACCACCCACTCCGCATTGCGGACAATATCGAGATTATGTTCGACAAGGAAAAGAGAATTTCCGGCATTGCGTAAGCGGTCAAGCGCAGCAAGCAACGCCTGTGTATCGGCGGGATGCAGCCCCGCTGAAGGTTCGTCCAGCACATAAACGACACCGAACAGATTGGAGTGAATCTGTGTGCCGAGACGCAGGCGCTGATACTCGCCGGGCGAAAGCGTCTGTACGCCACGATCCATCTGCAGATAGCCCAGCCCAAGGTCTTCCAGCACGCCGATACGTGCGATCATGTCCTCGACAATCCGACCGGCGGCAATGGCGGTCGCATCTTCGTCCGGGTTCGCGTCAACCGATGCCCGCAATGTTCCGGCGATGGTTTCCAGCGGCAGGGCCGTCATGGCCGCGATGTTGTACCCGCCGAACATTATGCGCAGCGCCCCGGCGTTCAGACGCTGACCGTGACATTCCGGACAGTCAGTGGAGGTCATGAACGCCTCGACCCGCTTGCGCATCATGGCGCTCTGCGAGTTGGCGAATGTCTGAAGAATGTAGCGACGTGCGCCGGTGAACGTGCCCTGATAGCCCGGCTCCAGTCCACGGGCGATGGCGCGCTGCACCTGTTCGTGCGTGAAGCCGGGATAAACCGGATAGGTTGGTGTTTCGTCAGTGAACAGAATCCAGTCACGTATCTTTTTCGGCAGATCCCGCCACGGACAATCCACATCGACGCCCCTGGTGATGAGGATGTCGCGCAGGTTCTGTCCCTGCCATGCTGTCGGCCATGACGCGACGGCCCGGTCGCGGATGCTGAGGGATGCGTCCGGCACCATGCTTGCTTCCGTCACATCGTGGATGCGGCCAAGCCCGTGACAGCGTTTGCAGGCTCCCATCGGCGTATTGGGCGAGAAGGATTCCGCTTCCAGACGCCCCATGCCCTCCGGATAGGTGCCTGCGCGGGAGTAGAGCATCCGCAGAAGATTGGAGAGCGTCGTGATGCTGCCGACAGACGATCGTCCCGAACTGCCGCCACGCTGTTGCTGGAGGGCGATGGCAGGCGGCAGACCGTCCACACTGTCCACGTCCGGCACCGGCATCTGCTGGAACAGGCGGCGCGCGTAAGGTGAGACGGATTCAAGATAACGACGCTGCGCCTCGGCATAGAGCGTACCGAACGCGAGCGAGGACTTGCCGGAACCGGAAACGCCGGTGAATACCACAAGACTGTCACGCGGCAGATCTACACTGACGTTTTTCAGATTGTGCTCGCGTGCGCCCCGAACATGGACGAAGCCGTCATCCCGGCTCCGGATCAGGTCTTTCGTCTCGTTCAGCGTGTCCATGATGGCTCCGGTTTCATAAGTTGTCTGTTTCTAAGGACAGAATCGAAATGAGTGCTGTTTCCTGTTCTTTTTTGGAAAAAAGAACCAAAAAACTTTTTTACGTTGGAAAGTAATGCTGCCGAGAAAATTGATTCCCTAAAAATCAAAGTCTTTTTGCTTCTTTTTCTTCAGAAAAAGATGAGTTCCTCTCAATTGAATTCTGGACAAGGCAGAAACATCTACGCGCCACTCTGTCCAAGCTCAGGATCCTTGAAGCGACGGTTGGCAAGCACTGGCAGCACCTCACGGGTCTTACGAATCCGTTCGAGGTCCACTTCTGCAAAAATCAGATCCGGCGCGATACCCGCACGGGCGACCGCCACACCCAGCGGATCGACCATCATGCTGCACCCGATATTGCGCGGCCCGCACTCACCGACGGCGGCCACGTAGCAGGTGTTTTCCAGCGCCCGCGCTGTCACCATCACTTCCCAGTGCCATTCCTTCCCGGGCCCGCGCACCCAGGCGGCCGGCACCGTCAGCAGATCGGCTCCGCGCACGGCGAGCGAACGGGCCACCTCCGGGAAACGGACGTCATAACAGGTCATCAGCCCGACCCTGATGTCCCCCACCTGAACGATGGGCGGCAGTTCCTTGCCGGGAATATAATCGTTCGATTCCTTCATGCTGAAGGCGTCGTAGAGATGCAGCTTGCGATAGCTGGCGACCAGACCGGACGCATTGAGCACGATCTGGCAGTTATGTGTCAGCCCGGATGCGTCCGGCGTTGCGATGCAGCAGATGACCGTCAGATCCTTGCCCGCCAGCGCGTCGATCAGGCCGGTGACGAAGGGACCATCAAGAGGCTGCGCCGTGCGCACAGTGATGCGGGAATCGTTCATGTCCGCCGCGATGATGCTCTCCGGCAGGACAAGAAGCTTTGCTCCTTCCGCCGCGGCCTTGTCGATCAGCGACACGCACTGCGTAAGATTGGCGCTCCATTCCGGAGCGACGGCGAACTGTCCGAGAGCGACTTTCATGGACGTGATCTTTCTGGCAGCCCCGAGAGCATCAGGGGAGTGGTATCTCCGATCAGGAGTTTCTACGATGTATTGCGGCAAAAGGGCAAAATATCCGCCCTGCCCGCCAGGGAGGATGTTTTGCATGACTGAAGCGGCACACCGGGTTCTGATCCGCTATTGCACACAGTGCAACTGGCTTCTGCGGTCGGCATGGATGGCGCAGGAGCTTCTGTCCACGTTCGGGACGGACCTGTCCGAAGTGGCGCTGTGTCCTGATACCGGCGGAAAATTCGAGATCACCGTGAACGGTGTTCTGGTCTGGGAGCGTGTGCGGGATGGTGGTTTTCCCGGCCCGAAGGAGCTGAAAAAGAAGGTCCGCGATGTAATCGCTCCGGAACGCGACCTCGGGCATGTTGACCGGTAGGGGCCGGAGCATTGGCACGCGGTTGCGGGGCCTGCTCTTGCGGCGGTTCCGGGCCGGGAATCAGAATATGGCTCGCCGGGAAAAGGGAAGCCGTCAGTAGCATAGCAGGGCCATCTCAACTGGCTGCCTTGCGCCCTTCAACACTCTTGTGTGCAGGCAGAAGCGTTGAAGCAGGCACCTTGCGGGCGTAGGCGGCGAAGCATCCGCCGGTCATCGGGCCATCCAGCATCATCGGCGCAGTCATGCCGGACAGGCGCAACCCGTCGGTGAACATCGTGGTTTGCCAATGCATGGGGGCAGAGACATCCGACAGCGCGGGCTGCGACGTGACCGTCCGTGCAGGCCGCCCATCTTCGTCGAGACGGCGGTTTTGTCGATAAAGACCAACCGTGCCGGATCAAGGTCAGACTGAAATGGCTTACGCCACAACCAATCCCTATATCAACGAAGTTGCCGCGACTTTTCCTGATGTCACCGATGCAGAAGTGCAGGCGGCTCTCGACGAGGCACGTGCCGCCTTCGAAGTCCGGCGTGACACATCCTTATGCCGAGCGTGCGAAAGTCATGAATGCTGCGGCGGCAATTCTGCGCCGAGACATTGATAAATATGCCCGCCCCGGCACACTGGAAATGGGAAAACTGTGTAACGGTAGGGTAATCTGTAAATCGCGCCATCATGTCTGTTTTATAGTAAATTCAATAAATTTCAGAATTTTTTATAAACTTCAAATGGAATATGACAGGAAGACGAAAACTTTAAACACCCTTATTCAAGGTACTGACGTGCAAGTCGGTTCAGTTTTTCTCTCAACGAAGAATCAAGAGGAAAACGACAGGTATGATAATCCTCTTCACCTGCAGCATGTTTCAGGACAAGCCCGTCATGGATGCGTCCCATACGGCCATTCAGATCGCTGAGATAACGTGCGATTGCATCAGCCTGACTGTTTGGGAAAATAGTTCTGTAATCGTCAAAAAATGAAACCTGTCGACTGACAATCTTGCGGAGTGCATGGAAACGGTGGGCTGTCAGGCTGTCTTCGCGCAGGCTGGCGGAAAGTGCGCTGACCTGACGACGCAGAAACTGCTCAAAAGCGGCTCCGGTTTCCAGATTCATCTTTGATAATTCTCGCGCCATCATGTGCCAGTAAGGTGTGATGATCATCATGCGCAGGGCCACTGCATAGAAACGTGTTTTCAGAGAGTGGCCATTGCGGAAGGCATCCTGCGCATGTCCCATCAGCGTGGTCATGCTCTTGAACAGGATCGGGCATTGATGGCGGGTTGTATAAAGCACACATGCGAAACGCATATGTTTGAATTTTGCCCGTATATGCTTGAAACTTACGCGTTCTTTTGAATTGAGAGTGGCGGAGATGATAAGGTGATCGACGAGGGAAAGCAGTTCTCTCCGGTCCACCTGTCGCGCCCAGAGTTCGTGACTGAGATCAAAGCAGTCCCTGACAACGCCATCTGTGAAAGAGGACGGGATGGTCTCCGGAAGAGTGACATGATCCTCCGCGACGTCATTGATCAGAATGACTTCAAACAGTCTGTTTAACTGCTGGTCGGAAAATCTGGACATCGCGTCTGGAACCATCACCTCACTCACGAAACGGAAAAATCATCCGGGGAATATTTTGATTTTTCAAGGCTACATCACATCGCACCATTGCCGCATGAGGTTGTGATACACATTGACCAGACCAAGAATGGCAGGATCATCGTCCGGGAGGCGGGAACGCAGGTCCATGATCTGCTGATCAAGAGTGAACAGAACGCGCCGCCGGCTTTCGTCCCGCACCATGGACTGCGTCCAGAAAAAGGAGGCCAGCCGGCTGCCGCGCGTCACCGGCTCCACGGAATGCAGGACAGTGGTGTCGTAAACGATCATGTCACCCGCAGGAAGTTTGACTTCTCGTGTGCCGGATTCATCGTAAATGACCAGTTCGCCTCCCTCGTAATCCTCAGGATCATTGAGGAACAGGGTGGAGGATACATCCGTGCGGATCCGCATGCCTCCCGAACCGGGAATAGGTCTCACGGCGTTATCCACATGCGCCCGGAATTCCATGTCCGGGTCATAGCGATTGAACAGGGGAGGGACGACGCGCAGGGGGATGACCGCGCTGTTGAACAACGGATTGCGCCCCAGCGCTCTCAGCACCAGATCGGCCAGAGTGCGGTGTTCGGGATGGTTGAGTGGCAGTTGCAGGTTGTTTTTCGCCTTGGCCGACTGTTGCCCGGCTGTCACTTTTCCATCGCTCCAGTCGGCTGTGTCCATGACGGCCCGGCACTGCGCCAGTTCCTCGGTATTCAGAACTTTGGGAATATGCAGAAGCATTGGTCACGTCCATCGGTGAGGTCAGTGGGTGAGGTGCTCGGTCTGGTTGCGGACCGATCTGTCCCGGCACGATGTCAGAGCGGAAGCAGGATATCTGTCCTGTCGACCCTTCGGGCAGCGCTCCGGCGTCTGATCAGGATCGGATCAGGCGAGCCGCCAGACAAGGACAGATCAGTCCCCTTCACCCGGCGCCAGTCGCTGAACGCGCACGGCCTGTCCACCGGCGTCGTAATAGATCACGCTGTCCCCACGCCTCTGGGCATAACCGTCCGGCTGGCCGCCTTTGGTCCAGAACAGCAGCCGGTCCATATCAGGCTGCTCCACGACCTTGTCACCGGGAGGGCGGTGAATATAGCTGTAATCTTTCTTGACGCGGGTCGCATTGAAGCGCGAGGCCAGTTCATGCATGTCGGGTGCTGCGGCTTTCTCCTCATCAGGAGCGCCCTGTGCCAGAGCGCCCGTGGAAACCCCCGTCAGCATTCCACCAACCAGCGCTGCCGCGCTCCACATACGCCACTGGGTTCCGCGCATTCGCCGTTCCTTCTGAACAACCCGATCCATCATGCCGCTTGTCCCAATTTTCCGGTGCCTGCGCAAGATACGCTGATCGAAAGGCTGCATGGGCGTGTGCTCCGGAAGGCTTTCACGATCTGCGCCGCAAGTTCGCCAGAAGGCCCGCAACAAGGAAAGTCAGCGTGCTCAGCAGGGCGATCCAGAAGGAGACCGGTGCGTCCGTCCACCACGACAGCGCCAGTCCGCTCCACGCTTCGGCTACAGCCAGAAGGGTCGCGCAGGCGAGGCCCGCCAGCGGGGACAGTCCAAGCCGATGCGCCGTGGCGCCCGGTCCTACCATAAGGGTGAAGACGAGCAGAACCCCGGTTATCTGAGCCGCTTCGGCTGTTGCCGCTCCGACCAGCATCAGGAACAGGGTCGACACCAGCCGCACCCTTACTCCCCGCGCCTCCGCCAGTTCCGGCTGGAGACTGGCGAACAGCAGCGGACGCGACAGGACCGCCAGTCCGCCGAGACCCGTCAGCGTGAAACCTGTCAGGGAAAGCAGCGTCTGCGGGCTTACCCCCAGCACATTGCCAAACAGAAGAGCATTCGCCACGGAAGCCGAACGCGTCATGAGGTGGAGGAACAGCACCCCGCAGCCCATGGCGAGCGACAGAACCAGACCGATGGCGACGTCCCGTTCGGCAGCTTTCTGGTCCGGGAGACCCATTGCGCCGCCCGCCAGAATGGATGATGCGAAAAGCCCGACCAGCGGCGGCCAGCCCGCGAGTGCGGCTCCCGCCGCCCCTGCAAAGGCGATATGCGCCAGCGCGTGTCCGGCAAAACTCTGACGACGCAGGACAAGGAACCAGCCGACGGGACCGGCAAGCAGCGCCACGAGGACAGAGGCGGCGAACGCCATCCGCATGAAGTCATAATCAAGCATCGGAACCGCCTGTTGTGACGCCGTGGCGCAGCGTGCCGGGCAATGTCGGGGCTTGCTGTCGCGGGACAGGCATCACAGGACGTCCGCGCTCACCAGCAGGCGTCCCGATGGCGTGCGGCAGACCTCAACCGGCGCGCCATAGAGTGCGGAGAGGGTGTCCGTCGTCATCACTTCATCCACATTTCCCAGTCGGGCGCGCCCTCTGGCGACGTAAAGCACGGAGTCCATGACGCCCATCAGGGCATTGATGTCATGGGCGGAGCACAGCACCGTCATGCCGCGCTGCTTCACGAGGGCGCCCAGACGCTCCGCGATGTCGCGCATACGGACCGGATCAAGACTGGCCAGAGGCTCATCAAGCAGCAGCAGCCGGGGTGAGCCGATCAGCGCCTGAGCGATCAGCAGCCGCTGTCTCTCGCCCCCCGAAAGTTCACCCAGACGCCGGGCGGCCAGATCGGTGGCGTCCGCAATATCCAGGGCTTCCTGAATGGACAGCCTGTCGCCATGGGAGAGCCATGGCAGACCCCAGCGGTTGCCGGACATGCCGGAGGCGAGCAGATCCCAGCCTGTGAGGGAGGCTCCGTTGGCGTTCCGGTTCTGCGGCATGTAGCCGATGTCCGCCGTACGTGCGCCGGGTGGTTGTCCCAGCACGCTGAGATGTCCCTGCTGAAGAGGCAGCAATCCCATCAGGGTCCGCAGAAAGGTGGTTTTCCCTGCTCCATTCGGCCCGAACAGGCCGACGAACTGCCCTGCCGGGATGGACAGGGACATATCGGCCAGTACGGTCTTTCCGCTCCGCTCTACAGTCACATGCTCGCAGCGTATTGCCTCTGTCCGCATCAGTGCTGGTCGGATTTCAGGAGATGGCTTTCAATCTCGTCGAGAATGCGGGTCATCCAGTCCTGCCAGTGCAGTCCCGGCGGCAGGGTCTCGGTCAGTGTCATGCAGGGCACGCCAGCGCCTCTGGCGACGTCCAGCAGGCGGGAAGCGGAAGGTGTCATGGTCTGACGGTTATAGATCAGCAGTCTGATCCGGCCGTTTTTCAGGTCATCCTCGAACTCTGCGACAACGGCCGGACCAGGTTCGACATCGTTCATCACGGCGAGCTGGAACGCGCTGTTTCCCGTAACCAGCCCCAGCTCGTCTGTCAGGCGTCCCGCCAGGGGTTCGGTGGCGGCAATCCGGATACCACGAATGCGTTGTCGCAGGCGGGTAATCCGGGTCTGTAGTCGGGCGAGGTCGCTTTCAAAAGATGTCAGACCGCTCGATGAACCGGAATCCAGCCGGAGCTGGTGGGCGATGTCCCGTGCAACATGGTCGACCACAACCGGGTCGAACCAGAAATGCGGATTTTCTCCGTCCCGCCACCCTGCAATCGACGCAACCCGGATTGTGGATTTGGAATGGGCCATCCGGTCCATCCAGGAATCAAGCCCGGCTCCATTCAGAATGACCAGACTGGCCGCCTCCACATCCCGCGCCGTTGCGGGGGAGGGTTCAAACAGATGCGGGTCGATGTCGGGTGAGCTGAGAATGCTGTCCACAACGACACCCGGACCGCCGATCTGGGCGGCGATGTCGCCCCAGACATTCTCTGCGGCGACAATGCGCGTCACATCCGTCGTCTCTGCGTGGGCCTGAGAGGAGGGCAGGACACCGGATGACAACACGCCGAAACACATAGCGAGAACAGCGGCAGGAGGCAGGGGAAAGCGCATGGCACAAACCCCTAAAGGCAATGTTATACTATATCAATAGAGATTGTGCCGAAGCTGGAACGCCCGACCCGCAGTGCGCTTGAACGGAAGGCGACATTATGGAACGACACCTGTCGGCAGCGCGAGTTTTCGTCTCTCTTCCTGCCCGACCATGTCGGCGAGAGTCCGGCTATCCAGCACCGCGAAAAATGCCCCGAGCGCTTCGCCCAGCGTATGGCGCAGGGCGCAGTCGGGCATGAGCCGGCAAGGGGGTGTGCCTTTCTGATCATTCCCCTGCTGCATGCAGGAGACCAGAGCGCAATCGTCCTCCGTAAAACGCACAACGTCTCCAATGCGGATGGAGTCGGCCGGTCGTCCCAGCCGCAAGCCGCCGTTCCGTCCCCTGATTGTCTCGATAAACCCGCCCTGCCCAAGGCGGTGGATGATCTTGACCATGTAGTTTTCAGAAATACCGTAAATCTCGGCGATTTCACGGATGGAGGAGAGCCGGTCGGGATTGCTGGCCAGAAAGACCAGGGCGCGGAGGGCATAATCGGAATGCTGGGTAAGACGCATCGTGGAACAATAAACCTTCAGGGACGTCTTTGTCAGCCCTACTTAAGGTAACCTGATTTGACACCTTAAGTGGAACTGGATATAAAGATTACTCGTTAAGACACCTTAAAGGATATGTCCCATGGTCGCTCCTCTCGACGACAAGACCCGCTCCATAGTCAAGGCCTGTGTCCCGGCGCTTGAAGCCCATGGGCTGGATATCACGAAGGAAATGTATCAGCGCCTGCTGGCCGATCCCGAGATCCGCGACCTCTTCAATATGTCGCACCAGAAGGATGGCGAGCAGCCCAAAGCTCTGGCGCTCGCCGTGCTGGCCTATGCCCGCAATATCGATACGCTCGGCGCTCTCGGCGGTATGGTTGAGCGGATCACACAGAAGCATGTCGGGCTGAACATCCTGCCTGAGCATTATCCGCATGTCGGCAAGGCTCTCCTTGGGGCGATCGAACATGTGCTGGGTGACGCCGCCACACCGGACATCATGGAAGCGTGGGGCAAGGCCTACTGGTTCCTCGCCAATGTGCTGATCGGTCGTGAAAAGCAGATTTACGACGAACACGAGGCTGCTCCCGGCGGCTGGATGGGCTGGCGTTCCTTCCGTGTGCGCTCCGTGAAACAGGAAAGCAGCCTTATCCGTTCCTTCGAACTCGTGCCGACCGATGGCAGGCCGGTGATGAAGCATCTGCCGGGGCAATATCTCAGCTTCATGCTGGATATTCCGGGGCATGGTCCGCAGCGCCGCAACTACAGCATCTCCTCCGCACCCTCTTCCGATTACTATCGGATCAGCGTGCGGCGGGAAGAAGGGGGAATCGTTTCCTCATGGTTTCATGATGTGGCGCGCGAAGGTGCCGGGTTGCAGGTGTCAGCGCCGGCTGGCGACTTTGTGTATGATCCTGCTACGGAACAGAAAACCGTCTTTATCAGCGCCGGCGTCGGCCTGACGCCCTTCATGTCTGCTGTGGAGGCCCTGTCGCCCGACGAGAAAAAGACTGTCCGTTTCATCCATGGCACGCATGCTGCGGAGACCGAGGCTTTCAGTGCGGACATTCAGAACCTGGCGGGTGCCGGGCTGTTGCACGCTGATATTTTCTTCAGTTCAGGTGTGCCCGCTGGCGTTTTGGACAAGTCGGGCGTGCGGTATCATGCCGGTCGTGTCGCGAAAGACTGGATTGCGGCGCAGGTCGGTCCGAATACGGTCTATCGTATCTGTGGACCGCATTCCTTCATGGAAGACATGGTGGATGCCCTTAAAGCCGCCGGCGTTCCGGTCGCTGATATCCGCTATGAGTTTTTTGGCTCGGCTGACGATGCCGCATTGCTCGCTGCCGCCTGAATAAAACTGTCAGCCCGTGGACAACGCGGGCTGTCCAGAAAGCCGTTCTTCGCGTTTGAGGCGCATATCGGAATCTGCCTGTTTCGCAAGACAGATTTGGAGCTGGCAGGTTTGGCCTGCCGCCTGCTGAGACTGATTGCAGTCCCATCTGACGAGCCTGTGCGTGCTCTGCGTCTCAATACGTCCGGTATGATTCCAGGCTCTGAGGAAATGCAGGGAGCAGAGGAAGACATTATAGTGTCGGCATTTTTTAATGCGAAAAGCGTATTCTGATAAAGAGATTTGTCAATTTAGATGGATGTACGAGTTCGTTTGTTTCTAAAATTTTTTGAATTCAGAAAATTTTTCCCTGCCCCCTGAAAAGGGCGGCAGGGAAAAATCTGGTAAAATCAATCAACCAAACGAATTGGAAGGTGATCCCGGAAATGCAATCAGGTTCTCGCTGACGACCCAGCCACATCTGTTGACCGAAACAGCAGAGTTGATGGAAGAAATGGTCTGCTGCAGGAGATTGAGAGCACCGCTTACGGACATGCTGGCGCCCATGCTGTAGCCGGTCTTGACGTCGCTTGCGACATTCTGCCATGCGCTGGCGATGGTCGAGCAGGAGGCGTGGTTGAAGTAGTCTGCGCCCACATTGTACATTCCGGCCAGATAGCCTGCATAAGCGCCGATCATTCCGGAAAGCGATACCTGGCTTGCTCCACCACAGGAAGGCTGAGAGTAATGACAGCAACCACCAGAAACAGTATTGAGTTCAGATACTGAGAGTTCACGCATTCCGGCCATTTACTTGTTTCCTTTTAGTGTTGGCGATTTCATTGATCGCCTCGTTGATCTTTTTTCTATCAGAACAGATGATTTCGACACAGATAATAGGCCGTTAATCCAATGGTTTTTATGTTATTAGTTCATCAAGAAAGCGCCACAAAACCGTTATAGCGAAAGGGAAAATACCGCCGAAATATTAACGATGTCTTTATCGTGGGGATTTTAATAAGTATGTTTTATCGTTTGTTAATCACGAGAGCGCTATGTCCCTGATCATCTACACACTCGCAGCGTTCGTTGAAATTGCAGGATGTTTTTCATTCTGGGCATGGCTCAGAGAAGGCAGGTCCATCTTCTGGCTGCTTCCTGGCTGCGCCTCTCTCGTCGCTTTCGCGTGGATGCTCACCCTGATCAATACGAATGCGGCGGGCCGTTCCTACGCTGCCTACGGAGGTATCTATATCGCCGTAGCGCTCGTCTGGCTCTGGAGTGTGGAAGGAATCCGACCCGACCGGGCTGACTATATTGGTGTGGTTCTGTGCCTTGCAGGTACTGCCGTCATCCTGCTTTCACCGCATAACACCTGATTTCTCTTGCCATCCACGCCATCTTGTCCGACATGACCACGCATGAGCTACTCCGTTAAGGAACTTTTCCATACGTTGCAGGGAGAGGGGGGGCAGGCGGGCCGCGCCGCTGTCTTCTGTCGTTTCTCCGGCTGCAATCTCTGGACTGGCCGTGAAGCTGACAGGGAAAAAGCCACCTGTCGTTTCTGCGATACCGATTTTATCGGCACGGATGGCGACGGAGGCGGTCGCTTCGCGGATGCTGCGTCCCTTGCCAGGGCAATCGCGGAGACCTGGGCGCTTCCGGAGCATGCCCAGCGGTTTGTGGTCTTCACCGGAGGAGAGCCGCTGCTCCAGCTTGATGCCGCGCTTATCGAGGCCGTTCATCTGGAAGGATTCATGATCGCCGTGGAAAGCAATGGCACCATTGTCGCGCCCGACGGCATTGACTGGTTGTGTATCAGCCCGAAAGCCGGTTCAGAGTGGATTCAGAAAAGCGGGCATGAGCTGAAGCTGGTCTATCCACAGCCTGAGTTCGATCCGGCTGATATGACAGCGCTCGATTTCAGTCAGTTCTGGTTGCAGCCAATGGACGGGCCTGATCGTATTGCCAATACGGACGCCGTCGTTCGCTACTGTCTCGCTCATCCCCGGTGGCGTCTTTCCCTGCAGACTCATAAGCTCATCGGAATACCCTGATCATGACTCTCCAGCTCTCGGCATCAGATGGCGCGCTTGTTGTGTTCTCCGGCGGACAGGATTCGGCAACCTGCCTTGCGTGGGCGCTCGACCGGTTCCCCCGCGTGGAAACACTCGGGTTCGATTACGGGCAGCGTCACGCCGTGGAGCTGACCTGCCGCGACACGCTGCGTGACGGCATGGTGGCCCTTCAGGAGGACTGGAAAGACCGTCTTGGCCCTGATCATACGCTGGAACTCGATGCTCTCGGGAAAGTGTCGGACACGGCTCTGACCCGCGATACCGAAATCCGGATGACGGCAACCGGTCTGCCGAGTACCTTCGTGCCTGGCCGCAATCTTGTTTTCCTGACTTTTGCCGCGGCGCTCGCCTACCGGCGCGGCTTGCGTCACATTGTCACGGGTGTCTGCGAAACAGATTATTCCGGTTACCCCGATTGCAGGGATGATACGATCAAGGCGCTTCAGGTTGCTCTGAACCTTGGTATGGACACGCGTTTCGTCCTGCACACCCCCTTGATGTGGATCGACAAGGCACAGACATGGCAACTGGCGGAATCGCTGGGAGGCGAACCGTTGGTGACCCTGATCAACCATGAAAGCCACAGTTGCTATCTCGGGACGCGCGGCACATTGCATGCATGGGGGCATGGATGTGGTGTCTGTCCGGCCTGCGAGTTGCGCAAGGCGGGCTGGTCTGCTTACGAGGCGCTGAGTGAGGACACGCGCAGCGGGAGCGACAGTCATGGTTGATCTGATCTTCACCCGGCGCTTTTCAATGGGGCATCGCCTGATCCATGGCGCGAGCGAGAGTTGCGCCCTGCCGCATGGTCACAATGAATTCGTCACTGTGCGGCTCGAGCCGATCAGCCTGAAGCCGCTCGATGGCGTGGCCAATATGCCGGTCTCGTTTCAGCACGCGAAAAGCGGCTGGCACAGATTTGTCGATGAGAAGCTGGACCATGCCCTGCAACTGGCTGAGGACGACCCGCTGCTAACGTGGTTCCGCACCCATGAACCCGCGAGAGCTGAACGGATTATTGTGACGCCGGGTGATCCGACCACAGAGATGATGGCGTGCCTGCTGAAAGCCAAGCTCGATGCGATGCTGATTGCCGATGGGGCCGTCCTGCGCTGCACGACCATTACGTTACAGGAAACTCCGACAAACACGGTGGAGTTTTCAGGCGATCCGCTGCCTATGCTCCCCACACCCAGGCCTGCCGAACAGTGCTGGTGGCGGCGTGCTGACATGAGTGTTGCGGACTAAAAATCCGGCTCCGTAATCTCGCGATTTTTATTGTAAATCAGCCTCTCAGGATCAGGATAGGTTTTTCAGGTCAGTCAGTATCATTTTTCAGAATGGTGCAGGCCTGCGCCAGTTTTGCCGTCTGGTCATGGGTCGCGCAGATGCGGCGTGCATCGGGGCCACACATCTCGATTGCGTTTTCATAGTTCGATTCGAGCACGTCTTTGGCCACTGTGAGGTCGGCTGAACTGGACCTTTCCTCGGCGGCGGCAATCTTTCCCTGAGTATCGTGCAGTTCCTTCATGGCGTTGACGCACGCCTCGCTGGCCTGTTCGGGATCTGACTGGAGCACGGCCAGCTCCTTGCGAAGCTGTTCATTGGCGACCGAGCTCTGCGCGGCGGAGGTAAGGGTTTCATCCGCCATCGCTGGCGCAGCAAGGGATAACGCTGTCAGCGCCAAAAGAGACAGGGCAGTCTTCACGTGCAAGCCTTTCATCGGGGCCTTCAATCGGGCTGGACCGGTAGCGGTGCCGAACTCTATCGGCAGGATCTGGTGGAGAAAAGGTCCGTTACCGTCGATGTGTAAAGATCGGGCAAATCTCCTCTCCGCCTTTGTTCTGTGGACAAGTACAGTGTGCTGGCAACCGCAGCCTGCTCTCTGCCGTGTGCCCGGTTATCTTAAACAGCTCTCATATTTTTATCTGATTCATTTTATTTCTGGAGATTTCATGTCCCATCTTTCCCGTCGATCGCTGCTTCGTGCCGGACTTGCTGTCAGTGGCGCAGGCGCCATGGCCTCCCTGACCGCCTGTACGGTGACGTCTTCGGGTGGCAACACGACCTATAGTGTAAATGTTACAAAAGTACTCTCCATCGTCAGCAGCATTGAATCCGGCCTGATCCAGATGGCGAATTCCGCCACGGTCAGCAGTGTCATTGGCACGGAAAATTCAGCGACAATCACAGCGGCCATCACACAGGTCAGCGCGGTCACAGCTGAAGTCGCGGCGACTGCCGCATCCACCGTAACGCTGACTGTCGCCCATAACTGGATTGCAACAGCTGAAAGCGCAGCGTCGGCGGCCGTGACCATTCTTCAGACATTCCAGTCGGTGCTTCCGGCCCAGGTCAACGTCATGGTGCAGGCTGTGAGCGCCCTCCTTCCGGCTCTTGAAGCGCTGATCGGGAGCGTATCCACCACAGCCAAAGCGAGTCTTTCTCCGGCCGCAGCTCAGGCCGTCATCGCCCGCGGTCTTCAGAACGCCTGACACGCTTCTGTATCCCGACCCGTTCAGAAGGCATTCCCTGAACGGAAGAATGAATCCCGATTCCAGCCAGTCAGCATGTTCGGCGGAACTCCGGGTTCGGGGAAAGCAGTCTGATCCCGGAGGCTCCTGCTTCAACGAGTATGGCGTGTTTCTGCACGAGTGGAGTAGAGCCCCGGGTTATGACATTCTGGTATCGTCGTAACCGGTCCATTATCCAGTTTCCAACCAGACGACGGAAACACACCTGCCGATGCCAGTCCCGCCTCTTTCACCAGCGCCTCTACCCGGACACGTGTGGTTCGATGTCGAGGATCTGCTGGAATATGGCCGGACCAATACCCGTCCAAGCGGTATCCAGCGGGTGGCCTTTGAAATCCAGTGCGCTATGCGCGCCCTGCCGGGCATGGCGCACAGGGTGGGCTTTCTGAGACACAGCCTGGATGGACGCCGGTTTGTCATTGTGTCGGGTGAAGAGGTCGATGGGCTTTACCGGCGTCTCACCACATATTCCGGGCTCCGTAAGGATCAAGGCTCCCGAGAGACCGGTCACGCCGGGGCCGGGGAGCGCGCGGCTCCTTCTTTGTTCAGGCGTCTCGTCCTGCAGCTTCCGGCAGCCGTGCGTGTGCCTTTGGGGCAACTGGCCGTTCACCAGAGAGCCGTCCTGCGGGATATGCCGCCACTGGTGCGGGGCGTTCTTTCCGTCGTCCGTCAGGCCCGGCGACAGGATGCCGGCAGAGTGCGGCGACCTTTCCTGCCTGCGCCGAACGATATCATTCTGGCGCTCGGCGCACCCTGGGCGCATCCCGATTATGGGGCGCTTATCACCCATTATCGTCACCATCACGGCGTGAAGTTTGGTTTGCTGGTGCATGACATCATCCCACTTCTTTACCCGGAATGGTGTCCGGCAGGTCTTCCCCGTGTTTTCAGACGCTGGCTCACCTCCACCCTGCCAGTCACTGATCAGGTTTTCTCTGTCTCGACCGCCACCCGTCATGATCTTGAGAAACAGTTTCCCGGTGTAGCCGCGCAGCCGGTCAGGATGGGAGCCATGAGCCCCCCCGATCGGAAAGCAGATGATGCTGCGTCTGTCATGGATCATCCCTACGTCCTGTCCGTGGGGACGCTGGAGGTCCGCAAAAATCATGTGTTTCTCTTCCGTCTCTGGCGGCGGTTACTGAGTGAACACAGGCCTGAGGACATTCCTCATCTGGTCCTTGTCGGCTCGCCGGGATGGTTGGCGGAGGACCTGATGGGACAGCTCAGAAACAGCAATTTTCTGGAAGGGCATATCACGCTCATCCTGCGCCCTTCCGACGCGCAGCTCGATACGCTCTACCGGCATGCGCTGTTTACGATCGTGCCGTCTTTTTACGAAGGATGGGGTTTGCCTGTGTCGGAAAGCCTGACACGGGGCAAGGCCTGTCTGTCTTCCGATCGTGGGGCGCTGGTGGAGGCTGGCCAAGGATTGGCCGTGCATTTTGACCCGGACAATCTCAACGATGTCTTGGAAAAGATCACGCGGCTTATCTTTGGTGCCGAAACACTTGGGGAACTGACGAAACGGGTTGAGCGGGACTTCAGGGAAACACCGTGGAGCTTCGCGGCGCAGGATATGCTCCAGATGCTCTGTGCCGTGAAACAGCCCTGACAGCCTGACGTTCACCGCAGAACACACTCCTGTCATAAAAGTAAAAGACACAGCATTTCTTGCTCCCGGCGACGGCTGGGGCTACGAATGCTTCATGATTCGTCTTATCCTGCTTGTCCCCTTTCTTCTGGCTCTGATCCTGTTTGCCGCGAGCAATCAGGAGTCCTCGCAGATGTGGTTCCTGACCTATAGCTGGTCTTCCTCTGTGGGCGTGCTGGCCCTGCTGATCGCTTTTGGCGGCCTGCTGCTCGGCGCTTTTGGCGTCTGGGTCAGTGAACTGAACCAGCGCCGCCGGGCCAGAAAGGCCGAGGCACGCAACAGGGAACTGGAAGCCACAGTCGCCAGCCAGACCGCCGAGCTTGAGCGTCTGCAAGCGCAGGCCCGCCTTGCAATGGCAACCAATGCTTCCCCGGCAGTCATAACGTCCATTACTCCGATTACACCGTCATCCTCTTCGGGGGTCTGAGGCATGGAGCAGCGTCGCACACGGCTTATCGCCGCCCTTGATACGCGTGACCCCGGGCAGGCCGAAACATGGGCTGCGGCGGTCTCGCCTCATGCTGACGCCATCAAGCTGGGTCTGGAATTCGCATACGCCGCCGGTTTTGACGCCGTCGAACGAGTCGCTGCGGGGCGCGATCTCTTTCTCGATCTGAAGCTGCACGATATCCCGAATACGGTGGGAGCCGCCATCGGAAGTCTGGGCCGTATCAGACCCGCCATGCTGACCATTCATGCCGGTGGTGGCAGCGCGATGGTCGCCGCCGCCCGCAAGGCCTGCGATGAGAGCTTCCCGGAAGACCGGAAGCCGATCCTGCTGGCGGTCACGGTTCTGACCAGCCTCGACGAGCATGGTCTCGCCGAGATGGGCATCAAGGATGGCGTAAAAGCGCAGGTTCTCCGTCTGGCTGAACTGGCGCTCCGCAATGGTGCGGACGGGCTGGTCTGTTCCGCGCATGAACTGGCGGCGCTGCGGGCGGAATTCGGTGACAAACCGGTGCTGGTGACGCCCGGCATCCGGCCGCGGGGCGCGGCTGTGGGCGACCAGAAACGCATCATGACACCCACTGAAGCCCGGACAGCAGGTTCTGACTGGATTGTTGTCGGGCGTCCGATCACTGGCGCGTCAGATCCGGCCGCAGCCGCAGCGGCCATTGCGGCAGAACTTTCGGCATAAGGTCCATGCAGGCATGACCATTGGCGTCAAGATCTGTGGGTTGACCGAAGAACGCGGGCTGGATGCGTGTCTGGAATACGGAGCGGACTGGATCGGTCTGAATTTCTTCGCGAAATCGCCTCGTCACGTCACTCCGGCCCGTGCTGGCGAACTCGCACGGCGGATCGAGTGCACTCCTTCAATCTGCGTCGGGCTGTTTGTCGAACCCACAGATGCCGAGGTTGCGGCAGTGCTCGATACCGTGCCGCTCGACGTGCTCCAGCTCTACACCTCGCCGGAGAGGGCGGCCCTGCTTGCTCGTATGTCTGGCAAGGAGGTCTGGCTCTCCTGTCCTGTGTCGATCAGAGCTGACCTGCCCGTCCACTGTGCTGTCCAACGCCTCGTCATTGAGTCCCGCGCTCCCAAGGAAGCTGGCAGGCCAGGAGGAAACGGTCTGACGTTGCCCTGGGACGTGACGCAGGGGTGGAACGCGCCGGGACCGTGGATTCTGGCTGGTGGCCTGACACCGGAGAATGTGGCTCTGGCCATCCGTATGAGTGATGCTCCGGCTGTGGATGTTGCTTCAGGCGTGGAGAGTGAGCCGGGAATCAAGGATCCGGCAGCCGTAAAGCACTTCATTGAGCAGGCGCATTCAGCCGGGAATGTGTAAAACGCGTTTTTCCTCTTGAGTCTCCGGCAGATACTGGTATGAAACGCTCCCAGCGCTGGAGAGATGGCCGAGCGGCTTAAGGCGCACGCTTGGAAAGCGTGTGTGCGTTAATAGCGTACCGTGGGTTCGAATCCCACTCTCTCCGCCATATGCTCAGTTTCCCAATGAAATCAGCCAGTTACACCCGGTGGGTGTCACAGTGTTTGTGACCGTGCGTCACTGGTCCAGCGTTACTATTTTCAGTGATGCTCCATGACCGGCTTGGCCTGCTTCTGTCCCGAGGATTGGAAGATGGGCATGGACGACATGAGCAATCTGACGATGAGGCACGGGAGCTATTATGTCCGCTTCATCATCCCGAACCGTCGAAAGCGTGTCCATCGTGAGCCAGCGTAAACGACGTAACGCCAGCAATTCCGATTCATACGCCTGCGCCAGCGTGATCAGAGACGCTTCGCGCACAAGATCCATCGACCATGCGACCGGCGTCACATATCTTCTGACGCGCCATCGGGTGCATCCGGACCGCATGAGTCCACCAGCCCGTGAGCAGGCCACCAGCCAACATCAGCGCATGTCCGCAGCCGTGCCGCCAACATGACCTTCCTGGTCGGGAAGAAGATCCTTGATCCGCTCCCACTGGTCATCGCGTAAACCGTAGCGTCGCATCTGTCCGCCCCCAAAACCGGGAAAACAGTCAGCACAGGGAGACAGAAAGTATAACCCTTAACCGCCAAGAGCATCAGTTAACTGACGACACGCCTTATCTGTTTGTCACTACAGTTGCATTTTATATTGAATTCAGAATCTATGAGTAACCGCCTCAGACTATGCTGACTGGTAGCGCATCTGTTGAAGAGGCGCTGGAGTTGTGGGCGTCCGGGCAGCCAAGGAGCGGATCGCGCCGCTGTTTACGCAAAAGCGTGTCGCGGCTTCTGCGTGCGTCTTCCATGATGTTCTGATTGGCAATGAATCACGCAAGACGGGCTGGATGCGTGCTGAAGCAGCAGGAGACCCCGGTCTGTGGCGGCAACAGGCGCTTCTTGGTCAAGGGTAGCGGGATGCCGACGCCCGGAGTGATGTCGTCAGGGACCATGCGATTGAGCATCTGAGCACTGAAGATGGCGTGCTGGTCATCGATGAGACCGGTTTTCTGAAGATAAGGTCAGAGGTCCTGCGGTATGGGGTGGCAGTATACTGGCTCTGTCGGCAAGATCACGAACTGCCAGATCGGGGTATTTGGCGCGTATGTGTCGGAACGGGGCCATGCCTTTGTTGACCGCGCCCTGTATCTTCCAAAAAACTGGACATCGAACCGTGAGCGCCTGAAGCAGGCCCACGTTCCCGATGACGTGGTGTCTGCAACCAAACCGGCGCTGGCCTCGGCATGTCTCTCTGGTCATGCTTGCCTATGCCGTCATGGCAAGTGTCCGGTATCAGGCAAACTCACTGAAACCGAAAAAAACACAACGCAGAACACGATAATCGTCTTCCGCTGGTCCATTCAGGAAATCAGGCGCTTCGTCGTAAAGGCTGCACAACGCAGACTATCCGTCGCTCACATCCTCAGAGGGTCCGTCTTTCGACGAAAACATCAGGCCAACGCTATCCGCGCTCACCAGAACATAAAATGCAACTGTAGTGGTAAAAACTCCCGCCCAATCGCTGTAACGAAACATTAATCAGTTGTTCATTTTTAATGTGACCAAACTTTAACTAAGTGTGTCTCGAACAGAAAGAGAAGGCGCTTGGCAGTTCGTGACAAAGAAGGCGAATTTTCGATTTGCTTCAGTATACCCTTGTCTGAATCTCCAAATTGTAGCTCCGAAACCTGATAACAAAGAAGGTCTCACAATGTCTGCTCCCGTATGGAAGCGTTTAAGAAAGCCGCTGACGCGTTCAGTAGCTCATCTCACCGCAGTATCAATGGCCGTGTCGCCGGTTATGGTCACGGCCCCTGCTTTCGCCAGGACGTCGACCGTAAAAACGGCGACTCCCATCGAGCACATAGTTCTCATTATTGGCGAAAACCACTCTTTTGATAATCTTTATGGGACGTACATCCCCAAAACAGGAGAGACGGTCGATAACATTCTCTCGAAAAAGATTGTCAATGTAGACGGAACACCTGGTCCGAATTTCTCTCAGGCCGCACAGCGCCAGTCCGTTGGTTCCGACACTTACGAAATCGCTCCGCCGAATCCGAAAGCATACAGCAAGCTTCCTGCCCCTGCTCTGTCCGGCACTCCGGCAAAGGCGTCCGACACCGATCCGGCTCCCTTCGCCACTCTCGCCGCTGTCGAGGCTTTCGAAAAACTCGTTGGTAATGACGGAATCAATCGCTCTGACTGGGAGAAGTTGACCACCGGCGCCAGTGGACTCGGCTCATCCGGCATTGACACACGCGTCACAAATGCGAACAACCTGCCAAATGGTCCCTTCCAGTTCACAGGATCATCGCTTCCATACGATTCTTATGTCGGAAGTCCTGTTCACCGTTTTTTCCAGATGTGGCAGCAAACTGACTGCTCCGTCGCACATGCGACCACGAAGAATCCGTCAGGATGCCGGAACGATCTGTTCACATGGGTCGGAATTCAGAGTGGTACGGGCGGAAATGGCGGAGCCCAGGCGGCAAACTTCACCGATCTGAGCACCGGCGAAGGCTCGATCGCGATGGGTTTCTACAATATGGCAATGGGTGACGCGCCATATTTCAAATCCCTTTCAGACAAATATACGACCAGTGATAACTTCCATCAGTCGGTGATGGGTGGAACAGGCGCGAACCATATCGCCCTGGGCACCGGGCTCGGCATTTATTACACGGATGGCAATGGCAACATTGCCACACCACCGTCAAGCGAGATCGAAAACCCGAACCGTCAGAGTGGCACAACGAACTGGTTCACTCAGGACGGCTATTCAGGCGGCTCGTATGTAAAATGCGCCGATGATTCGCAACCCGGCGTCAAAGCAGTCACCAGCTATCTGAAAGCACTTCCGGGCAAACACCCGTCACGCTGTAAGACCGGCGCCTATTACATCGTCAACAATTATAGCCCCGGTTATTTCGGTGACGGCACGGTGAATACGGGAACGTTCGTTATCCCGCCGTCAAATGTCCCGACAATTGCCGATCGCCTTAACGACAAGAAGGTCACATGGCGGTATTACGGCGCAGGCTGGAACAACTACGTCAAGGACCCGACCAGTCAGCTTGGCGGCGTCTACTGCGATATCTGTAACCCGTTCCAGTACGAAACGAAAATCATGGCGGATGCCCGTCAGCGTCAGGAGCATATCAAGGACATCACCGACCTTGAAGCCGACCTGGCTCTGGGCAATCTGCCAGCAGTGTCCATCGTCAAACCGGACACCTTGCTTGACGGTCACCCGGCTTCCTCCAAGCCTTCACTCTTCGAAGCATTTACCAAGCGCGTGATCGAGAAGATCAAGGCCAAGCCGGAAATCTGGAAAAAAACAGCTATTCTGGTTACCTTTGACGAAGGCGGCGGCTCCTGGGATTCAGGCTACATCCAGCCGCTGGATTTCTTCGGCGACGGCACCCGTATTCCGGCGATCATGGTTTCTCCTTACTCCAAAGGCGGTCATATCAACCATACCTACGGCGATCATGTCTCTTTCCTGAAATTTATCGAAAAGAACTGGGGTCTTCAGGTCGTCTCTCCCACGGGTCGTGACAATCTGCCTAACCCTGTCACATCCGGCAGCAATCCATACGCGCCGATCAACAGCCCGGCTATTGGCGATCTGATGGATATGTTCGACTTCTCATCAGCATCCGATACAACCGGTAACGACAGTTCCACCACCGGAGGCAACTCCTCCTCTGGCTCTTCCAGTTCCGGTTCCTCGTCATCGGGTTCTTCTTCGTCGGGTTCATCGAACTCCGGCTCCTCCAGTTCCACGTCGGAAACCGGTCTGGTCCAGCAACTTATGGCGAAGATTGAAGCTGCGCTCCAGAGCATCTGGTCTTCGATCGCCTCCCTCCTCTTTGGATAAACGGGCAGGAAATATCAGCCGGACGTCTTCGTCTGGATAATTCAATCACCGTGACTGCCGCCGCCTTTCTCTTTGAGAGGCGGCGGTATTTTGCGTTTTCAGTCTCTTCAATCACAGGAAAATCCCCAATGCCCGTCCATATGGAAAAGATCCTGAATCCGGATGAAATTTCGGAATGCCGGAGACTTCTGGATGAAGGACGCTGGATCGACGGGCGCGAAACAGCCGGTATTCAGGCAGTTCATGTGAAAAAGAACCGGCAGCTTGATCCGGAATGTGAAAAAGCAGCCGAAGCCCGGAAAATCGTCGCTGCGGCACTCGGGCGCAACCTTCTCCTGCGCAGCCTCGCGCTGCCGCGTCTGATCTGTCCACCGATGTTCAATCGCTACGAAACCGGCATGACCTATGGCGCACATGTCGATAATTCAGTGCAGATCATTCCCGGAAGTAACGGTCAGATGATGCGTGCCGATCTGTCGGCTACTCTATTTCTCAGCGAACCGGAGGAGTACGACGGCGGCGACCTCGAACTCGAAACGAATGCCGGTACCGAGCAGGTACGCCTCCCGGCAGGAGATCTGATCATTTATCCCACCACGATGATCCATTCTGTAGCGGTCGTCACACGCGGCGTGCGTCTGGCATCGTTTTTCTGGATTCAATCCCTTGTGCCTGAAGCATCATGCCGCGCCATCCTTTTTGACCTCGACCGCGCAATCATCGATCTGCGTTCCCGCACGAAGGAGGGTGATCCGGCGATCCTGACGCTCACCAACAGCTATCACAATCTGCTGCGCAAATGGTGCGAGATCTGAATGCGGCTTTCACAATACTTTAATAAACAAACCTGTTCCCGTCCGTATAACGCAGAAAGATTTATAGGGTACGGCGAGGATATACGGTAATTGTGGCAACATACGAAAGCCAAAAACCGGAGACCGTCCGTCATATGAACGCAGCACGGCGAGGACTGATCCTCACCGGCGCTATAGCGCTCGTCATTCTTCCTCTTATTACAGGCATCGTTCTGGTTGCCCGTAGACACACGGCCAGTCAGACCAGCTTCGCCGCACTGCTGGCGAAAACACCCCTGTCCGGCATCCTGACTGGCGATCTCTGCCTGATCATCGCTGGAATCTTCGGCACATTGCTCTGCCTCCGTCTCCGGAGAAACACTTCTGTCGATGCCGATGCTGTCACGGCTTCCAACTGGCTTACGGACCTGTTGCCAGGGGTGCTCTCCCTCTCCGCCCTCGTGCTTGCAGGTCGCGCGACAGGGCAGGCGGGCGATATGGCCCAATTCAGCCACAACGCACTCAGTGTCGCCTCCGGACTCAGTCTCCTCCTGGCCTTTATCGTCCTGTTTCAGGAGCGCGCCCTCGCTATCAGGGTACACAGCAGCACTCCGGAGGCACGCGGCCTGATGGCCCTGCTGCGGAGCGTTGTCCTCTCTCTGGCGCTTGCCGGATTTCTCACCGGCTGCGCTGCTGGCGGCATGATACTTCCAATGTGGCTTTGGAAAATTCCCTGCTGGCTTCTGATCTGCGCCGCCTGTGAACTCCTTGTCAGATGCGTCATCCGCTGGTTTCTGCCCACCGGTCAAGCTCCATCCGCAATCGGCAACCTGCTCTTTGATGCCCCCCACCTCCTGCACCCCGCTCACCTTGCTCTCCTTCTGAAAACACAGTTCGGAGTTGATTTCGAAAGAAGCTGGGCACTCAAATTCGTTCGTCAGGCTTTTTGGCCTGTGACCATCGCGATGATCCTGCTTGTCTGGTCGTTCAGTGGTGTTGTGAAAATAGACCAGAATCAAAGAGGCGTTTACGAGTTTCTCGGTGCGCCTCGTGCCGTTCTGAGCCCGGGTCTCCATCTTATCGTGCCTCGACCGTTCGGCTACGTCCGACTGACCGAGTTCGGCACCATTCGCTCCACCGTTATTGCGGATACATCGGACATTACGAAAATCGTCGCCGACACTTCCACTGCGGAAGGTGAGGCGCCTGACAGCGCAAATCGCCTGTGGGAAAACGCGTCCGATGCTGCGTCCTATCTTGTCGCCCGCAGCAATGACGGTCAGGCCGGATTCGAAGCTCTGACAATCAATCTGCGTATTCTCTATCGTGTCCGCCTCTCCGACCAGGGAGCCATGGACGCGCTGTATAACGTCTCTTCACCCAACGAGCTGGTCCGTTCACTCGCACGCCACGATCTGGTCACCTTTTTCGCGTCGGAGACTCTGGATGGCGTCATGGCGACACGTCGTGATAAAATGGCTGAAATCATCTCGATGAATCTGCAAAAGGATCTCGACCGTAACCATTCGGGGATAGAGGTCGTCGCTCTCCTCATCGATTCCGTGCAGCCCCCACCCGCCGCGGCGAAATCCTGGCGTGCCGTACAGGCCGCGGAGATCAAAGCCCGGATGAGCATCGCCGAAGAATATACCCGTGCGGCGGGAACAACAGCCCTGGCGCGACGCGACGCCTATACGGCGCAGTCATCTTCTCTGGCCGAAGCAGCAACAATCCGGAACGCCGCCCGCGCCGACACCGCCAGAATGACAGGCGACGACAAAGCCTGGCAGGCAGGCGGCCATGCCTTCGTGTTCGAATATTACCTCGCGGCTCTGAAAACCAGCCTTCGTGACGCGGCCGTCACCGTGGTCGATAGCCATATCTCCCGCAGTCTTCTGGATCTGCGTGAAACGCAATCCGGTCAGCTTCCTCCTGATGACAGAACGGCTCCGAAATGAACGCACCGGTAACACGCCTTCCTCCCGGAGCGGACGAAGCTCATGTCTCCCATCTTTCCGGAACCGGGACAGAGAAGAAAAAGACCCTTTCCGGTCTGATCATCCGCTTCAGCATCGCCGGACTGGTCTTCTGCGCCGCCCTGTCCGCCGCCACATCCTTCACGGTCGAAACCGGCAAAGCCGTCGTGGTGACACGGTTCGGCGCGCCGGTCCGGGTTCGCACGGAACCAGGTCTCCTCTGGAAACTACCGGCTCCACTTGAAACAGGGCAGGTGGTGGACCTTCAGACCCGCACGACCTCTGGCGGATTACAGGACGTCGGCACCCGTGACGGCCTGCGCGTGCTGATTCAGGCCTATCTGGCCTGGTCCGTCTCCAGTGATCCTGAACATATCCGGCACTTTCTGAGGGCAACCGGCAACGAGCCGGACGAGGCCGCACGCCAGCTCAGATCCCTGCTCGGCTCGATGCTCCAGATCGTCGCCAGTGATTTCCCCTTGCGGAATCTCGTCAATACCGATCCGCACGAAGTCAGAATCGCCGAATTCGAAACAAAACTTCTGAACGCGCTTCAGGCCCAGGTCGAAGCGATTTACGGCATTCATATCGATCAGGTCGGGATCGAACGGCTCAGCCTGCCCGCTGAGACCCTGAGCGCGACAGTGGCCCGCATGCGGGCGGAACGTGAAACCGTCGCCGCCGCACGCACCGCCGAAGGTCTGCGTCGGGCCGCAGCAGTGAAATCGGACGCGGAGCGCGACGCCCGCATCATCGTCGCTCAGGCGAAAGCCGAAGCCGCCACCACGGAAGCCCGCGCCCGTGCGGACGCGGCCCGGATTTACGCTGAAAGCTACGCCAGAAATCCTGACCTGTACACCACCCTGCGCACACTCGACACGCTGAACAGCCTCGTCGGACGGAACACCCGCCTCGTGATGCGCACGGATGCTCCACCTTTCAATGCGCTGACCGGCCTCCAGAACGCGACGCAAAGCATCCCGGCGTCACTACCCACTCCCGCCAATGGCTCTCGTCCATGACATCTGACACGCCTGTCATACCCGACGGCGATCCTCCGCAGGATGGCGCACTGGAACAGTCTGTCCGCCTCGCATTCACGGTGCTGGGCGGTATCACGATCCTGCTTGGCCTCGTCTGGCTGACAGGCAATATCCGTTCCGTCCCGGCTGACAGTAACGCAATTGTCCTGCGCTACGGAAAGATCGTCTCCGTCAGGCAGTCCGGTCTTGTCGCGGCACTGCCAAAACCCTTCGAAAGCGTGTATTTCCTTCCTGCGCGCGACAAGCAGCTCTCCCTGCATGTCACCCGTGACAACACCGATTACAACAGCGACGAAACGGATCTCGAACTTCAGGAATCCGATGATTTCTACCACATGGAAAAAAGCCGGGACGCGGCGAATTCCAGCTATCTGCTGACCGGCGACGGCAATGTCGTCCGTCTCGATGCAACGCTATTCTACCGCATCGTTCGCCCGGTCCCCTATATGCAGGCGCGCAATCATATCCCACCTGCACTGAGACGCATCTTTTACGCCGCTGCAACTGATGTCGCCGCCTCTCATCCGGTGGAAGATTTTCTCGTCGTGCATACACCGCTCAACGCAACCGACGCCGACGAGGCTCTGTCGATCCGGCGTTCTGTTCTGCGGGATCAGCTTCTCTCGATGGTAAACGCCCGCCTTGCAGCTCTGCGCGGTTCCTATACCGACCCCGGTATTGAAGTCGTCCGCATTGATCTCATGGTCGTGCTGCCCCCTCGCGCCAAGCAGGCGTTCGATCAGGTGCTGACCGCCGAACAGGCGGCCGCGCAGAATATCGCCGCCGCTCATACAGATGCGGAACGGATTCTGCAGGAAGCTGGACGTGAACGGGACGGCATCATGGCGGGTGCGACCGCAACCGCTGTCGAAATGGTTCGTCAGGCCGCCGGACAGACAGCCGGGATCACTGCCGTGGAAGACGCCGCACGCACCGCTCCGTCAAACGCCCGTAACGCGGTCGCGCTTCAGGCATGGCGTAGGAAAGTCACTGAAGTCTTTGCGAAGGTCGGCCAGATGATCGCCATCGCCCCGGATACCGGACAGATCATCCTGCCCGGCCCGATCTCGACGCCGCCTCCCGCCACACAGGACGGAGAGACCAGTCCATGAGCGCCACCACCGCTTTCTCCTCCGCGCCCAACGCGGGACGTGGTCTCAGCCAGCGTGTACAGAAGGCGGCGCCATCCGGTAGCATCGGCACCCTCATGAGCCTCACAGAACGCTGGAAGCTCGGAACGCAGCTCGTGCTGGCGATGGTGGCCTGCTGGCTGCTCATGATTGCGCTGGTCTGGAAATATCTGATCTCCGCCGGCAGCGCCGTGCCCGACCTCGCCGCCACAGGGGCCGCCCTGCTCGTCGCGCCTCCAGTCCTGAGCGCCGCTGTGGCCAGCCTGCGCCGCCCTTCGCTTCACGGGTTGACCGACCAGCTTGTCGCCGTGGCCATGCTCGCCTCCTGGGCGTCCGGAGATCTGCTCACCGCCGCCCTGCTGCCCATCGTGATGATCATCGGCCACGTCCTTGAGGAGCGCTCCCTGCTGGGCTCGCAGGAAGCCATCCGGGCGCTGGAACGCCTCGTCGACACCACCTCGCTCCGCCTCAATCCGGATGGCACGACGGAAGCCGTCACCGCCTCCCAGCTTGCCCCCGGCGACCGCGTCGAACTCCGCCCCGGCGATCGCGTGCCTGCCGACGGCCTTATCCTTGCTGGCCACTCCTCACTCGACATGGCGTCGCTGACCGGTGAGTCCGTGCCCGTCGAGATTGCGCCGGGCGAGCGTGTGCTGGCCGGAACGATCAATCTTTCCGGTGTGCTGACTGTCGAAATAACGCGTGTTGGCGATGAGACGGCGCTCGGGCAGATCATCGCCCTGATGGAAGTTGCTGAAGAGGCCAGACCACCGTTAACCCGTCTGCTCGAACGCTATGCGGGTCGGTACATGGCGCTCATCATGACCATCTCCATCGCCGTGTGGTTCGCCTCCGGCTCCACCTCCGCGATGCTTGCCGTGCTCGTCGCCTCCTGTCCCTGCGCCGTCGTGCTTGCCGCTCCCGCCGCGTCCATCGCCGCGATCGCTGTCGCCGCCCGGCACGGAATCCTCATACGCGGCACAGCCTTTCTCGAACATCTTGCCGATGTCACTTCTCTGGTCATCGACAAAACCGGCACGCTTACCACGGGCCGTCTCTCACTGGATCGCGTCATCACCGCACAAGGCGTTGCGGAGGCTGAACTCCTGTCCCTCGGCGCCACACTCGGTAACCTCAGTTCACATCCCGTCAGTCGGGCCTTGGCAAAAAGCGCCGTGCCTTTGCCGAAATCTACTTTCAGCGACGTGCAGGAGGAGCACGGTCTCGGTCTCCGTGCCGTAACACCTGACGGCACCCTCCACCTCATGGGCCGTCCAGCCCTGCTGGCAGGAGAGGGGATCGACTCCGGTCCTGCCCCTGATCATGACGGCCCGGCTGTTTGCCTCAGCAGGAATGGTGTTCTGATGGGCTGGTTGCTGCTGTCCGACACCGCCCGACCAGAAGCCCCGCAAGCCATGCAGGCGCTGCGCGATCTTGGCCTGTCCCGTCAGATCCTTCTCACCGGAGACCGTCTGACCGTCGCGCAGCGTGTCGGCGCAAAAGTCGGGATCACCACAATCGAGGCCGAAGTCCTGCCCGCGGGAAAAATGGACTGCGTCCTGAATGAGATTGAGCACGGTCATCTGCCACTTGTCGTGGGCGACGGCATCAACGATGCGCTCGCACTGCGCGCCGGCGCTGTCGGAATCGCCATGGGCGCCGAAAGCACCGATGTCGCGCTCAGTTCCGCTGACATCGTGCTGATGCAGCCCGACCTTCGCCGCCTCGGGACCGCCATCCGGCTCAGCCGCCGCTGTCGCCGGACCATTCAGACCAATGTCGCCATGGGCGTCGGCTGGACCGGCATCCTCATCACCTGTGCGGCGTTCAGCCTGCTCGGCGCGCAGGGCGCCGTCATGGCTGCCGTGCTGCATAATGCGTCCACCCTGGCCGGACTGGCGAATGCCGGACGTCTGCTGCGGTTTGACGAAACAGACCTGCCGGGACAGAAGAGTTCACCATGAAGAACAGTGTGCGTTCCGGACTGCTGTCGCTCCTGACGGTGGGGTTTTCTGTCATCATGGGTTTTGCTTGTGCCCACGCACAGACTGTCTCTTCCCCAGCGGAATCCGGTGAGCTGGGCAGCCTGATCCACAGCATTCTTGCACGCCCGCTTTTCGAACCCGACCGCCACCCGAAAGATGTGTCTCATGCAGAGGAAAGCGGCTTTCATATCTCGGGTATAGTGGGGAAAAATCAGGACTGGCGTGCGATCTTCAAACCGGAGAAAGGCGACGGGAAAAGTCGCGTCGTCAGGATCGGGGATGAGGTGGACGGATGGTCCGTCACAGCCATCACCCCAGCCGCCGTAACTCTGGAGCGATCCGGTGAAATCAAAAAGGTCGCACCGATCTTCTCAATATATACAGCACAGGCACTTTCAAAAAATGCAGCACCGGCTCTGTCGGAAAAAGAAAAAATAGAGAGTGTTCACGTCCTCAGCCACAAGCATGTGGACCCGCATCTCGCCTGGTGAAGCGCCTGCCGGTGCAAGAAGAATACTGCCGATATCATCGCACAGAAAGCCAGCCGTCTTTGCCAAAACACATCAGAGAATCAGGCTGCCTCGTCCGCGTGGGGCGAATCCTCTCATAAGGTCTCCTGTTCTTGTGGCTGTTTTCTCTTTTACACGGTTTTCCCGTCCCTTCTGATCACACTACCCACCACGATGTGCGCATGGACACCTTCCCGAGACGGTAACATGTGGCGTCTAGAGCAATTCCACTGAACTCTGGCCCAGTGGAATTGCTCTAATTCATTGTTTATCGAGCATATTCACCAGTTCGAATGTGTCCATTCAAACTGGATATGCTCTAACCGAGAATAACTGGCATCAGGCATGGGAAGCTACAGTCCAAGATAGAGAAAATTCCTGAATTATAAATGGTCTTTGAGGAGATAACTCAGAGTCCGGATCAAATGATAGACGCCTGCCATTACTTGCGCCCAAAAGAGTCAATCTTTTTACGGATCGAAGTGAAACACGTCAAAATCCACAGTTAAGGGAAAGGCTTCGGTTTGATCGCCATACCCATTCAGATGAGCCTGACGATCTTCAACGTCAAAGAAACCAGATTCCCCGGTCCATCTCCCGCATTCAGATCAAAAAATATGGAATTACTGACAGACATTCACATCAAAGGGGTTTTTCGAATCCTCCATCTTCTCCGCAGTGACGTTCACCGACGAAAAATCCGGAATCGTTCTGATCACCCGCTTCACATGCTCCACAGTAATCAGCCGCGTGCATTCAAACTGTCGCCCAGTGCCCGCGTGACGCGGGCACCACAGGAAATCCTTGTGATCGAAACGACAGGCAGGATCATGCCAGCAGGAGTTGCAGGCATGCCAGTTGATGATGCGCCAGGGCGTATGAAACTCGTTTGTCGGATGGGTGAAACCCGAAATCATGACAACCCTGCAGCGAGCAGCCCAGGCCAGCCACGACAGGCCACTCGACAGCCCTACGAAAAAAGCCGCATGACGCAACCATCTCACACGCTCGGCCAGAGACCGGTTGCCCGTCTGATCCTCTGCTCCATAGGGAATGTGATTCCAGACAATACCCGTGCCATGCACAGGTTTCTGGTCAATACAGATCACGCGATAGCCGCTCTCCTGCAGAAACGCTACGAGCTGTCGCCAGCCATCCGGATTGTTCCAGTATTTGCACTGTGAACTGCTCTGCGCCGCAATACAGACGTAAGGCTCCTCGATCGGTCGTGACGGATCCTCGTCCGGCGCAATCTCAGGCGGTTCCTCTGTCGGATCGACACCCAGAATATAACCCGCCGTACGATGCAGACCGACAAGCCGGAAATCACTCGGTTGCCACACATGCGCTGAATCTTCGAAAAACAGTCCAAGCGTATAGGTGGCATAAAAGGATTTCAAACGATCGCTGCCCTCCAGTTCCTCGGGAGTGATGAAGGTGATCTGAGGATAGGTCGCGCGAAAGAGCGGAATGATCGGCGCCGCCATCACGCAGGTCAGACGGCAGCCACGCACCTCGCCCAGACGGGCGACGTAGGGAAACCAGCCCAGAGTGTCGCCCAGCGTACCAACAGGAAGCTGCACCAGCACATCACGGTCCCGGCAGTCGAACTCATGCGTGAAGACAGTGTCTGTCGCGTCCTTCACCTCGATACCGAAACGAACATAAAACCGCTTGGCGCTGTTCACCGTAGCCTTGCCCGCGGTGGTTTCGAACAGAATGTTGCCTGTGTCCAGATCAGTCAGGCGGATCGTCCATTTTCCGTCAGGAAGCTGAACCCGACAGCCAAGATTGAAATCATACCGGATGCCATCCGGTCCCTCCTGTGTCGGAAGCGTGGCCGGACTCACGAACGCCTTCTTCTCATCTTTCGTGGATGTGGACGCCGAAGGCGCGGCGGTGGTCATCGCAGAGGCCTCAACACTGACAGGGGGAGTGGAAGGGCCCGAAGTCACATCATTTGAATCTGTCATGCCGTCCGTCTGCAAACCTGTTGAACCGCCAGAAAATGTCGTGCATGCGTGTTAAAACACCCAAGACCCCAAAGAGTGTCGATCCGCCAATATCCCCGAAGAGGGAACCAGGCTTCACGATATCTTCCGGCACCAAAAGAACCTGGGGAACCGAGAAACCGATTGCGGATAAAAGTAAAGAGACAAAAAACAATGACATAAATCCGTCATTGAAACGTCACTTGCTGATGAGCCGTCATCAAAAGTAGTTAACAAAAACTTTCTGTGTGACGTGGTGTGTCTGGTTCCGGAAATATTCCTCAAAATCACAGAAAATCAAAACCAATGTTTGGCGATGGATTGAAAGCCGGATTTTTCGTGCTGGATAGAAGCTGTTTTCGTAACACACGGACAGTCACCTTTCCCCGTGCGGTCAGTCCTGTCGAACACCATGACTGCCGGGTGCGCGGAGTAGACTGTTCATGACTTCCTCCACACTTTCTTCGACAGAAAGCTCCGTCTCCATCCAGTCTGGAGACACGTTGACGCTCCAGTCCGGTGGCTCCGTCCTCGCCGGTACGGTCGCGGCAGGAGGGAAGCTTGTCATCTCCGCCAACGGGAACGCAGAAAATATCGTTATTGCGTCAGGAGCAGTCGGAAGCGTTCTCTCAGGCGGCGTCATCGAGGATGCCCAGCTCACCGACGGTGGCATGCTCTACGTCTATAACGGCGGCGTCAGCAGCGAGAGTCTTGGAGCCCTCATCATCAGCTCCGGCGGTCTTTCCGTTTCCGCCTCCACAACCTCCGGCACGACCATCTATGTCTACAAGGGCGCGATCGCCTCAGACACCACAATCCAGGGTGTTTCGGGCATTGTCCGTGTCTCATCCGGCGGTGAAGCTCTCGACACAACAGTGAAAAGTGGTGCCTATCTCTGGGTTTCTTCCGGCGGTTATGTCAGTGGTGTCGATGTGATCGAAAGCGGCGGCTATGTCGGCATCAGCGCCGGCGGCGCTGCCTCGGACGTCACGATCAACGGTGGCTCGGGACGCATCTCCGGCACCGGCGAGAACTACACGCTCACCAACAGCGCCTATCTCTGGATTTCCTCCGGCGGCGTGCTCAGCAACGCCAGGTTCGATACCGGCGCTTACGCCATGATGAGCAATGGCGCCACCATCAATGAGGCCACCGTCCTCGATAGCGCAGTCCTTTATGTTTCCGCTGGCGCCGCCACCAGTAACGTCACTGTCAGCGCAGGCGGCCAGCAGCAGGTCGCCGGCACAACAGTCAGCGCCATCATTGCTTCCGGCGGGCTCGATATCCTCACCAGCGGGGCAACAGGAAGCGGTGACGTCATCACTGACGGCGGTCTGGAAATTGTCAGCGCCGGTGCGGGTGTTTCTGGGGAAACCGTCTCTTCCGGAGGCGAGCTGGTTATCGCGGTGGGTGCTCAGGCCGCGGATATCACCAATGCAGGTGGCATCATCATCAGCGCAGGGGCCATTCTCCAGTCCGCCGGGCAGTTCGTCAGCGCCATCGCGCTTGATAGCGACCTGAGCAGCCTGACTGTCGCCAGCGGTACAACGCTCGACGTCTTCTCCGGGATGAGCCTTTCCGGTGTCCAGAATGCAGGCAATGTCATTGTCGAAAGCGGGGCGGATATTACCAACGCCGTTCTTGCCTCCGGTGCCGAACTGGATGTCAGTGGCACAGCCTCCGGCACCACCGTGCAGTCTGGTGCTATCGAGACTGTCAGTACGGGCGGACGGTCCGTCAATGCAACGGTGCAGACTGGCGGTATTGAAATCGTAACCGGGCAGGTCAGCGGTCTTACCCTCCAGTCCGGCGCCTCGCTCAATATCAGTGCCGGTGGTGTTGCCGAGAGCGACACGCTCGCCTCGGGCGCCATCGAAATCATCTGGTCCGGTGGTTCGGCCAGCAACGAGACTCTTGAATCCGGCGCGACTCTTGTCGTCATGTCCGGCGCTTCAGTCTCGGACATGGCTCTTGCTTCCGGCGCGCGGGTCATCTCGGCGACCGTGGTCGTCACATCCAATGGCGGCATCGTTGACGCCGCCGAAAATGTTCTTTCTCGCCTCGCTGTCGGCAGCGGCGGCGAACTGACGGTCTATGACGGCGGTGCCGCGCAGAACATCAACCTTGATGACAACGCCAGCGCCACGATCCTGTCCGGCGGCAAGGCCACGAACATCCAGGGCGGAAGCGTCACGGTCCTGGCTGGCGGGCAGCTTTCCGGCGGTTCGGAAATGACAGGTTCCAGTCATATTTCCTCCGGTGGCGACGCCATTGGCGTCACCATAGGCAGTTCCGGTGTCCTTCGTATCTGGGCAGGCGGTACCGGTGAAGATCTGACAGTCGAGGATGGAGGCAACATCTGGGAGCACTTCGGTGGCGTGCTCTCCCACATCGTGCTTGAAGATAATGGTTATCTCGGAGTCAGCGCCGGTGCGACCGCCATCGACGTCGCAATCCACGGCGGCTCGGGGCGTATTTCCGGCGTCGGCTCGAACTACGAACTCGATAGCGGCGGCTACGTCATCGTCTCTTCCGGCGGCGTCCTGAACGGTGGCGCTTTCTCCGGCTCGGCCTACGCCAACATGAGTGGAGGCGCCCTGATCGAGAGCGCTACGCTCACAGATGGCGGCACTCTCAACGTCGCGGCGGGCGCTACAACATCCGCCATCACGGTCGGGTCCGGCGGTGTCCAGCAGATCAGGGGAACAACCATCAGCGGCACCGTGAAAAGCGGTGGCCTGAACATCGTCTCCTCCGGCGCAACGGCCGAATATGACGTGATCGAAAGCGGCGGCATCGAAGTCATCTCCGCTGGCGCTTCCGCCATCGGCGAAGTTCTGTCCACTGGCGGAACGCTGCTGGTGCTCCCCGGCGCTACCGTCAGCGGCACTGTGGATGAGGGCGGCAGCATCGTATCGGCTGGTGTGTTCATCACGTCCAGCGGTGCAGTCACCTCTGCGACTGCGGGACTGGTTTCCGGCATCATCCTCGACAGTGTTACGGAAAGCGCTGTCGTCATGGCTGGTGGTGAACTCGATGCCGCCATTCTCACTTCCGGCGGCACGCTCGACGTGCTGTCCGGTGGCACCGCGGTCAATACGCAGGACGGCAGCATCGTCAGGGTGGCCTCTGGCGCAACAGCCAGAGGCACCATTGTCAAAGGCGCTTACGCTACGCTGGATGTGTCTGGCGCAGCCATCGGCACGCAGATCGGCAGTGGCGGGACAGAGATCATCGAGAGTGGTGCCACCGGTTCCGGCAGCACCGTGCTTTCCGGTGGCACGGAAAAGGTTTCCGGGACTGCGACCGGCCTTACGACGTCTTCCGGTGGTATCACCGAGTTTCTTTCCGGTGGCAGTGGCAGCAATGACACCATCACCTCCGGCGCTTTCGAAATCGTCGATTCCGGTGCTACCGTTTCGAATGAAACGGTTGAGAATGGCGGCACTCTCATCCTCCAGAGCGGTGCCTCGGTCGCAGATATCACCCTTGCCAGCGGAGGCCAGATCATCAGCGCTGGCGTGCTCGTTCTCTCTGCAGGTCGCGTCATTTCCGGTATCTCCACTCTCGCATCAGGTCTCGATATCGAGGGTTACGGAGAAAACGCTCAGGTTCTTCCCGGTGGCGCGATTGAAAATTCCACGATCGGGCAAGGCGTCATTCTCACCGTCTCATCAGGAGCCATCGCAGCGGCCACGCAGGACGCGGGTGATGTCGAGATCCTGTCCGGTGGCGTCGCCGCCGGAACCATCGTCAGCGGTTACGGCGCCATTGAAGTGATCCAGAGCGGAGGAGGCGCTTCCGCCACACAGGTCATGAACGACGGTTATCAGATCGTCTCCGCGGGTGGCGCTGCAATCGAGACAACCGTTTCCGCCGGTGGCGATCAGACCGTCTACGGCGTCGCCAGTGGTACCGAGATCGAAAGCGGCGGTCAGGCCGAAGTTCTGGGCGTCATCACGGGCGCTACGGTCGAGGATGGTGGTGTCCTCAACGTGCAGACCGGCGCGACCGCCATTGGCGATACCCTCAGTTCCGGAGCCATTGAAATTGTCTCCTCCGGCGCTGTGGTTTCCGGCGAGACCGTCAACTCCGGCGCTACCCTCGTGGTGCTCGATGGTGGCAGCGCCACCGACACCATCGAGAATGGTGGCGCCGTCGTCACCTCCGGCATGGTGATCTGGTCGGGAACCACCATCGTCTCCGCCGTATCGGGCGTGGCCTCGGGTATTCTGCTCGATAGCGCCCACACATCCGCCACGCTCCAGTCCGGGGGACAGGCTAAAGGCACCATCGTCACCGCAGATGGTGTGCTGACAGTCGCTTCCGGCGCTGTCGCCGTATCCGATGCTGTGACCGGGCTGGAAGACGTTCAGGCAGGCGGTGTCACAAACCTCACTCTCGTCCTCGCGGGTGAACAGACTGTCGAAGGTGTCGCCAGCCGCACTGTCGTCAGTCTGACAGGCCAGCAGGTCATCTCGCAGGGTGGCGCTGCCATTGAGACCGCTGTTCTAGCCGGTGGCCAGATCATGGACGCAGGCACACTGACCAGCGCGCATGAAAAGTCCGGCGGTGCTGTCACTATCCTGTCGGGTGGCGTCGCCAGCGCGGACACCATTTCTTCCGGAGCCATCGAGCTCGTCAGCGCCGGCGGTTCGGCCACCGGCGAGACCGTGGAGGAGGGTGGCACACTCATCGTCATGGCGGGAGCAGCCGTGACCGACACCGTCGATTCCGGTGGCGTTGTCATCTCCTCGGGTGAAGTCCTTTTCAACGGCGCGGGCAGGCCCATCGCCGCTGTCGCCGCCCCCGTCAGCGGTTTCACGCTCGATGACGGCAGTTCCTCCCTCCTCATTCTCTCCGGTGGCGGCACGCTCTCGGCCACCATAGGGTCCGGCAATACGCTGGATGTCGCCAGCGGTGGCATCGCGGCAGACACCACTGTTTCGGGCACGCTCACTCTCGAAACCGGTGCAGGCGCCAGCCTCACCACCCTCGCGGATGAGGGCAGCGAGACCATCGCTTCCGGAGCCGCGGACATTTCCGCCACCATCGGCGATGGCGCTTTCCAGAATGTCATCGTCGGCGGAAAAGTCGTCAGCGCCCGTATTCTCGAAGGCGGTAACCAGTCGGTCTACGGATCAGCCACCAGCACCGTCCTCGAAGGCGGCGATCAGGCCGTCTATGGCACCGCCAGCGGCACCATCATCGGCTCGGGCAGCAAGCAGACCATTGCCGCAGGCTCCGTCAGTGTGACCATCAACGCCGCCAATGCCGGCCTCACCGCAACAGGCGGTGGCGGGTCGAGCGACGCAGGCTATGCGGCGGATGTCGAAATCCAGTCCGGCGGAACTCAGATTGTCGGCGGCGCGACCTCCGGCGTCATCATCGATCAGGGTGGCGCCCAGACCATCGGTTCGCGCGGCGGCGCGGTCAATGAAACCATCGCCGGGACTGTCAGCATCGCTTCCGGCGGCTATGTGCAGGACGCCACCATCACCTCCGGCGGTCTTCTCTCTCTGGCGAGCGGCGCTTCCGCCGATAACGTGGCGCTGCTCTCCGGCGGCATGATCGATCTCTCCGATCTTGTCTTCGGCTCCGATGTCAGCCTGTCGCTCACCAGCGGTTCTGACCTGACCATCACCGGTGCCGACAGCCAGTTTACCATCGCCCTCGACGGCACTTACGATGTGTCGCAGTTCTCGCTTTCCGATGACGGACAGGGCGACACCCTGCTCACGGTCGTGCAGGATGGCACCCCCTGTTACGGTCGCGGCACGCTCATCCTGACCGAGCGTGGCGAAGTCCCCGTCGAACAGCTCTCCATCGGCGACACCGTGCTGACGGCGGAGAACGGTCCCCGCGCCATCCGCTGGATCGGCCGCCGCGCCTATTCCGGCCAGTTCGCGCACGGCAATCGCGACGTGCTGCCCGTGATCTTCCGGAAAGGCTCGCTTGGACAGAACCTGCCGCATACGGACCTCTCGGTCTCGCCGCTGCACGCCATGCTGCTGGACGGCCTCCTCATCCCGGCCGTCACTCTCGTCAACGGCACGTCCATCGTTCAGGCCGGGCGCATGGACGAGGTGTCCTATTTCCACATCGAACTGGACAGCCACGACGTCGTCATCGCGAACGGCGTCCAGTCCGAAACCTTCATCGACGACAACTCACGCGGCATGTTCCATAATGCCGCGACCTATGCCGCGCTTTATCCGGACGCAAAAAACGGCCCGGCCCTCTACTGTGCCCCGCGCTGCGAACAGGGACCGGAACTCGAAGCCATCCGCACCCGCCTTGCGGTTATCGCCGGTCTGACCCTGCCAGTCAGCGAGGAGCAGCCCCTCGAAGGGTTCATCGACACTGTCACCCGCACGGAAATCTGCGGCTGGGCGCGCACATCCGGCGCAAACGACGCCGTGCGTCTGCAGGTGCTCGATCGCGGCGTGGTGCTGGGTGAGGTGACGGCCCGCCAGCTTCGTCCGGACGCAGGTGGCGCAGTCGGCTTCTCCTTCACCATTCCCGGTGGTCTCTCACCCTTCGAACGTCATGTCATCGAAGTCCGTCGCACGACGGACCACGCCCGCCTCGGCAACAGCCCGTGGGTGCTCGACCAGACAGCGTCCGTCGCTCCGGCCACCATCACGCGCATCCTGCCCGCCACCGGCATGGCGGGGGGCCATGACACGCTCGAAGGTTATGTCGACATCGCGACACGGGGCCGCATCGGTGGCTGGGCCTGGGACCCGCAGACCCCCGACCAGCCGGTCGCCCTGCAAATCGTCGACAACGGCACGCTGATCGCTGTCACCGTCGCCAACGGCCATCGTCCGGACGTCGCGACAACAGGGCGCGGGCTTCGCTGCGGCTTCGACGTGCTGCTGCCGGAGGGTCTGTCTCCTCTCAGCCGTCACGTCATCGAGGTTCGCCGCGAACATGACGGCGCTCTCCTCGGAGCCCCGGTCGTCATCGAGGCCATGACGGCTCTGGATCCAGCGACAGAAACCGCCATCAGTCGCGTCATCGAGGCTGCCTCGGAGACCGAGGATCAGGACCATGTCCTGTCTTTCCTTATGGGCCAGCTTGACCGTCTGACGCGTCAGCGCGCCGACCGTCTTGGGGGCGATACAGCCGTGGCGCTCAGCCGCGCCCGTCGCCGTCGCGGTCTGCCCGTGACCGAGACCGCACGACGCCCTCGCGCTCTGGTCATCGACGGACTGCGCCCGGACGCCCGGCGTGACGCCGGCTCCTGTGCGCTTCTTTCACACATGCGGGCCCTGATCGGACTTGGTTACGACGTGTTCTTCATCGCTGCGGATGATATCGGACGGCAGGACACTCCCGAAGCCGCTCCGGGCGTCACCGTCCTCTCCGCGCCTTTCTACACCGGGGTCGAGGACGCGCTCCGCAAACATGAGGACGCCTTCGCGATCGTCTATCTCCACCGCGAAGAGATGGCGACCCGCTATCAGGCGCTGACCCGGCGATTCCAGCGCAATGCCCGGGTCGTCTACAGCATGGCCGATCTCCATTTCCTCCGTATGGCGCGTCAGTCCGTGGCGCAGCAGCGTCCCGAACTGGCGGCCCGTGCCAGACTGATGAAACAGGCGGAATACACAGCCGTTGCGAATGCCGACAGTGTGTTGGTCCACTCGAATGTTGAGGCCGATCTGCTCCGTCGTGATATGCCGCGAGCCAATGTGCACGTCGTTCCATGGGACATCACAGCCACCCCGGCTGCGCGGTCGTTCAGCGACAGGAGCGGCGTCGTCTTTCTTGGAAATTACACCCACGCCCCCAATGTCGATGCCGCCCGTTGGCTGATCGAAGAGATCGCTCCCCGCGTGCGTCAGCGCGATTCCTCGATCCACTTCCGCATCGCTGGTGCCGCCATGCCCGAAAGCATCAAGGCCCTGGCAGGGGAGGGGGTTGAGATCATCGGGCACGCCCCGGATCTCGACGTCCTTTTTGCTTCAGCCCGTCTCAGCGCCGCTCCTCTGCGCTTTGGCGCTGGCATCAAGGGCAAGGTGCTGGAAAGCCACGCTCGCGGCGTCCCTTGCATCATGACCCCCATCGCAGCCGAAGGGCTCGATCTGGATGGGCCTCTGACAGCCCTTGTCGCCAGAACAGCCGACGAACTGGCAGAAAAGATCGTAGAGATCCATAACGATGTCAGTGTTTATCAGGAATTGTCAGAATCGACGGTCTGCACAAATCTGACGGCTCAGGACATCACCGTCGTCGAGAGCGCCCTGAGCCACGCGCTGGCGCTTTTCCCTGAAACTGGTTCGGAAAAAGCACGATTGATCAGTTGAAAGGCAGGAGCGGGGCATACTGTTAATGCGCCGCTCTCTATCATCCCTCCCCCACAGGGGTTTCTGGCGACCTGCGACAATTTCGGGGATGCCTGTGTAAAGTTGGGCCTGACCTTTACCAAAGATCCTGTGGGAACGGGGCGTTCTGTCGAGAAGGTCCGCGTGCAGCCCCTGCTGCCGGGCGATCCGCAAGACCGCTGCCCCGAAGCAGGAGCGCCGCGTGTACGACAATCGGCACGCTCCTCCGGTCCGACACGGCGCAGGAACGTGCCAACTGCCTGAGAAAATCAGGATATGATCGAATGTAAATTCATCATGCTCTAACGGGATGTTTTTTTCTGATCGAGGGTCGGTAAATTGTCAGCATGAGACCCCTGGGAGCGTTTGATGAGAAAGTTCCGGATATCCTCGATTTCGCTTTCCTTGAGACTGGAAGAAAAACTCACCATGCCATAGTTGCCCAGGGCGCCACGTCCGACAATGTTGTAGAAAGCCGTCGGGTCTTCCAGCGCACCGGAATAGCGGAGATCCGGTAGAACACCTCCAGCCACGGCATTGTCGCCATGACAGGCAAGGCAGTAGTGCTGATACAGATCATAACCTTTATTGACCCGCTCCGCATCGAATGGCTGCGTGGTCCGGAATGGCACCTGTGTGTTATGCGTCTCGACGGGCAGAGTGACATGACCATCAAGAGCGAAGACAAGCAGGCGGGAGTGGTTGATGGTCGTGTTCCGATGCCTTGCCAGCGCACCGCCCATGAGGGGGAAAGCGCCTCCCCATCCGACTTCCACAGCCACATACTGATGACCATTCACCTCATATGAGATGGGGGGCGCCACGATGCCGCTGTGAGCATCGAAATGGTAGAGTTTTGAACCGGTCCGCGCGTCATACGCTTCGAACGCACCTGTCGCGAGGCCCTGAAATACGAGATCGCCTGCGGTAGCCAGAACGCCGCCATTCCAGGGCGTCTCATGGGGAACAGTAAAGGCAACCTTTCCGGTCGCGGGGTCCCAGGCTTCCAGCCAGCCCTTCAGGCTGCTGCCTACCGCCTCCACCACATGGGGATCATCTGGCAGTCCGGCCATGTCGATGCCGAGATTGACACCCATGGAATGCAGCCTGAAATTCTTTTCAGCTTTGAATGGTTCCGGTAATTCCTGGGCAGGAATATAGACATATCCGGTCTTCGGGCTATAGGCCATGGGCGCCCAGTTGTGGCCACCCAGAGAGCCCGGAATACCCATCCATGTCTGACCAGTGAGAGACCACATTGCTTCAGGCACGATCTTCGGACGACCTGTCTTCGGATCGACTCCACTGGCCCAGTTCACATTGGTATAAGGAATGGCGGAAACAAATTCTCCCGTGCGGGCGTCAAGAAGATAGAAGAAACCATTCTTGGGCGCCTGAGCGAGGAGGTGGCGTTTTTTGCCGTTGATGACGAGGTCGAGCAGCATCATCGGCTGGGAGGCCGTAAAATCCCACTGATCGTTCGGTGTTTCCTGAAAATGCCAGACATATTCGCCTGTTTCAGGTCGAATGGCTACGATGCTGCCAAGGAACAGATTGTTGCCTATTCCGTTCGAGCGCACCTGATAGTTCCAGGGAGATCCGTTTCCGACACCGAGAAACACAAGATCGGTTTCAGGATCATAGACGATCGAATCCCATACCGTTCCGCCACCGCCGGAATGGGTCCATGCACCGGTGGGGCTCCAGGTATGATAGGCGAGTTTGCTCAGCGGTTCATCGGATACTGCGCCATCGGGGCGGTTGCCCGGCGCCGGCACCGTGTAGAAGCGCCATTTGAGAGAACCTGTTTCTGCATCAAAGCCCGAGACGAAACCACGCACGCCGAACTCGGCCCCGCCATTGCCGATGATGACCGTGCCTTTCGCTATACGCGGTGCGCCATCAATCGTGTAGGAACGGATCTTTCCCAGGTTTGCATCCTGCGGAATGGTGTTGACGCTCCAGACGAGCTTTCCGGTCTTCGCATCCAGCGCAATCAGCCGACCGTCGAAGGTGCCGACAAAGACTTTCCCATTCCAGTAGGCTGCTCCACGATTGACGGTATCACAGCATCCCCGCACCGCCACATCACCCGGCACCTGCGGGTCATAACGCCACAGAACCTCGCCTGTCGCCGCCCTGACAGCTTCCACCTTGCTCCAGTTGGTGGTGAGATACATCACGCCATCAATGACAAGCGGAGTGCCTTCCTGACCACGGAATGTGTCGAAATCCTGATACCATGCAAGGCCAAGTCGTTTGACATTGGACGTGTTGATCTGCGTCAGAGGGCTGTAGCGCAGTTCCGCGGCTGTCCTGCCGTGCTGCGGCCAGTCACTGTCCGGCACGTTGTCGGCCTTCGCAGCACCGCCTGCCAGAAGGGACAGAGCCGCGCTCGCCGCAAGAAAAAACCGCCGGGTCAGTGTGATCTGGTCAAACCGCATCGTCTTGTTTCCCATTCCCATCAGTGCCGGATGCAGATCGCCTTGGTTTCGGTGAATGCGTCGAGCCATTCCGTGCCGAAATCCTTGCCAATTCCAGATTCCTTCATGCCTCCGAAGGGAAGGTTCGGATCGATCATGACGTGCGAGTTTACCCATACGGTGCCTGCTTCGAGACGGGGCGGCAACTCCATCGCATGTGAAAGACTGGAGGTCCAGACGCTGGCGGCCAGACCGAAACGGCAGTCATTGGCCCGGCTCAAAGCCTCTTCCACATTTTCGACGCGTGTCAGGGTCATGACCGGCCCGAAGACCTCTTCACGCACCAGCGGCAGGGAGTCATCGGGGTTCAGCACGATGGCCGGTCTGACATAATAGCCGTCACCTTCAGGAACTTCCTGTCCCCAGAGGATTTCGGCTCCGTTGTCGATGGCGGTCTGCAGGTAGCCTTTCACCTTGCGCTGATGAGCGGCGGAGGCCAGCGGATTGATCTGCGCCGTTTCGTCAAATCCGGGGCCGACCCGCATTGAGGACAGTACGGCCTGAAGGCCAGCCGCCACTTTGTCGAACAGGGGCGCTTCGACATAAACGCGTGAACAGGCCGCGCAGACCTGTCCCTGATTGAGGAAGCCTGCGAGGGCGAGGCCGGAGACCACCTGCTCGACATCCGCATCGGCCAGAACAAGAGCCGGATTTTTGCCGCCGAGTTCCAGGGACACGCGCGCCAGCCGGGACGCACAGATTTCCGCGATGCGCTTTCCTACCGGGGTCGATCCGGTGAAGCTGACTTTCGCGATATCGGGATGGCGGACGAGCGCATCCCCCGCAACGCCGCCCGAACCCGTGATGACATTGAAAACGCCGTCCGGCACACCGGCTTCGGTTGCAAGGCGGGCGAGGTAAAGCAGGGTCAGTGGTGTGGTTTCGGCTGGCTTGGCGACAACGCAGCATCCTGCGGCCAGGGCCGGCAGCACTTTCCAGACGGCAATCACGAGTGGAAAGTTCCAGGGCACGATTCCGGCGACCACACCCACGGGAGTCTTGCGTGTAAAACTTGTATAGCGGGCTCCCGGAGGCAACGGGATCGACACATCGAGACTCTGTCCTGTGATCTTCGTGGACAGACCCGCGACATAACGGATCCAGTTCTGGGCTCCTCCGGATTCGAGAATCCTTGACAGGACGAGAGACTTTCCCTGCTCAAGTGTTTCCAGCTGGGCAAGGATCTCGGCATCCCGCTCGACAAGATCAGCCAGTCGAAGAAGAACGCGCTCACGTGCGCAGGGAGAAAGAGCGCTCCATACGCCGGACTTGAAGGCGCGATGAGCGGACGTTACCGCACGATCAACATCTTCAGGTGACGCATCAGGTACGGAACCGATGCATTTGCCGGTGGCCGGGTTGAAGATGTTGAGGCGACCCTGTCCAACGGGCTCGATCCATTGACCATCAATGTAGAGCTGGTGCTGGCGACTGACAAATTCCTGCACTTCCGGCAGTACGGACGTCTCTGTCACGGCATTACCTTTCTTCGTATCGGGATGTATGCCGGAGAACTGCCCTGCCACATTCCATCCGGAGACGATCATCATATCGGATACGGAACGACGCTATCGTCTGATTGTGTCCTATTCAAGCGAAATATCGTTTAAATATTGCGAAATCGAATCATGAGAGGCTTGATGGTGGCGCAGCCGCCGGGCGTGGCGGGGGAGGGCGTCTGTCTGGCAGTTATCTTTATCTGTGCAGATGGTCCTCCTTAATCTTTCGTGGAAATGCGGAAAAATGGCTTTCTTCGGCCTCGAATCAGGAAAGGGTAGACTCGGAAGGGATTGTGGCCGGGTCGATTCCAGAGTCGGCTGCCGATGAGATGGCGGGCGCTGGTAAGGACGCGCCTGCTCCCATTTCGGTCCACAATCGTCCAGCCTGTCTGGTTATGAGGCGATGACCAGCCATTCTGCCGGTTCACTCAGTATTTCCCTTAAGAAACAGGTGAAATTCATGGATATCGTTTCGAAAGAAGAAAGATAGAAAAATTACTTGAAAAGGATATGAATCGCCGATAGACGAAAAGAGGTGGATGCCCCCCGATGACAGAGGCGTCCCTGATGAAACCGAGGAGCAGACGTTCTGCTTCCGCAACAGATCAGGCGCGAATACATGCTGAATGACACCCCGCGGGTCGCAGAGGCGTTTCAGGCTGGCGGCGTTCTTGAAGAGACGCTGGCCACGATCCGGAAAGACGCTCTCGAATATCGCGCCCTCAGACGGGTGCCCCAGACCATCATCGAGAAATTCCAGAAGATCGGCGTGTATCGCGCTCTTGTGGCGCAGCGTTTCGGTGGTCTCGAAGCGACGCCGATGGAGTTTCTGGAACTGATCGAAGCCATCGCGCAGGCTGACGCCTCGGCTGGCTGGGTCGCAAGTTTCGGCGTTTCGGCCACCTATCTCGCAGCGCTTCCCATTGATACGCTCGAAACTCTCTATGCCAAAGGCCCGGATGTGGTTTTTGCCGGTGCGATCTTTCCGCCCCAGAAGGCAAAAGCCGTCGATGGCGGTTTTATCGTCAACGGCCGGTGGCCCTATGCCAGCGGTTGCCCCGGCGCATCCCTTATCGGTGTCGGTATTGCCGTTGAAGGCGAAGAGGGCGGATTGCCCCGGACAGCCGTGATGCCCGCCTCCGCCGTGCGCATCGACGAGACGTGGAACACCATCGGTCTTGCCGCCACCGGCAGTCACGATGTGGTTGTCGAGGACGTATTCGTGCCGGCGGAATGGACCTTCATTCGTGGCGGCGAGCCCAACCTCGACATGCCGATCTACTCTTATCCATCGCTCGGGTTTGCCGCTCAGGTGCTGACTGTCGTGGGCCTTGGATGCGCACGACGCGCCCTTGAGGAAGTCAAGCAGATGGCTGCAGGTCGTCGATCCATTACGGGCGCACCGACCATGGCCGATCGGGCGCATGTGCAGCAGATCACTGGAGAGGCGGAAGCGCAGCTTTCTGCCGCACGCTCCTTCTTTTATGAAACAACCAGGGACGTGTGGAGCAAGCTCTGTGCCGGTCAGGCGATTTCCGATGCGGAAGCCAACCTGGTCCGTCTTGCCGCAACGAACGGAGCGCAGGCCGCTTTCGACGTCGCACGGATGTGCTTCACGCTGGGTGGCATAGCCGCTGTCCAGACAGACCACATTCTTGGGCGCTGTTTCCAGGATTGTGCCGTGGTGGCGCAACACGCCTTCATGGCGCGCGGAAATTACGAAGCTGCCGGCAAGGTCATGTTGGGCCGCGGTGGCCGCCCTGGTTATCCCTGATCAGCTGACGCTGTCACGACATCAGATCACGAAGAGCAAGGATCAGACAGATGGACATTCTTCCGGACCCGACCACTCTCGTAAACGAGGATAGCGCGGATGGTTCGATTTACAGCAACCCCGATCTGTTCGACATGGAAATGGACCGCATTTTCATGCACAACTGGATCTGGGTCGCCCACCGCAGCGATCTTCCCGAATCCGGCAATTACATCACGACGTTCATAGGGCAACACCCGGTCATCGTTTCCCGTGACCGCAAGGGCGAAGTCCACGTCATGCTCAACCGTTGCCGTCATCGTGGCGCGACGGTGTGCGAGCACAAGAAAGGCAAGGCGGCCAGCTTCGTCTGCCCTTATCACGGCTGGGCCTATGGTCTCGACGGCGCTCTGCGTGGCGTTCCCTTTCAGGAAGGCTATACGGGCCAGCTCGACAAGAGCAATTATCCGCTCATCTCGCTGCGCGTCGAAGAATATAACGGCCTGATCTTTGCAAGCTTTGATCATGACATCATGTCGCTGGATGCGTGGCTCGGTCGCACAAAGCCGTGGATCGACCTGTTCATGAAGCAGGGCGCAGGCTGGCCGATCAAGACCATGGGCGAACACAAGTTCACGTTCCCCGGTAACTGGAAAATTCAGCTCGAAAACACGACGGATGCTTATCACTTCCCGATCGTGCACAAATCCTTTCTGGATTCCGTGGACAGCGAGACGCAGAACACCTTCGATTTCGTGGAAGGCAATGGCTACGTCGAGGATCTCGGGCATGGTCACTCCGTCATGGTGATGATCCCCGATCTGGTCGATCTGGACGAGAATCTTGAAGCACCCATTCCCGAGCGTTTTCAGGAACTCGCTGACGAGTTGGCGAAGGATTATCCCGACGAGCAGGTGCGTCGCATCGTGCGCGCCGTGGGCGGATCAGGCTTCAACCTGAATCTCTTCCCCAATCTGGCCTGTTCAATGGCCTTCTTCCGGGTACTGCGCCCGCTGGCCGTCATGGAAACGGAAATCCGTCATATCGCGATCGGCATGGATGGTGGTCCGGAACTCGGAAATGAAATGCGCCTGCGTCTGCATGAGCATTTTCAGGGACCAATGGGCTTTGGGACACCGGATGATTCCGAGGCATGGGATCGTGTGCAGCGCGGTTCGCTGGCCGGGCGCGACATCTCGATCCTGCTCAATCGTGGTCTTGGCCATGAAGCGCAGCGGGAGGATGGAAACCTGTTCAGTGACGTGAGCGCGGAAACGGGTATGCGCGCAGCTTACCGGCAGTGGCTGGTCGATATGACAGGCAAAACCGTCAGAGCGGAGAACGGGGAATGAGCATTACCCTCAACGAAGCCATCGAGATGATCACACTTGAGGCCGACATGCTGGATCATGGCGACTTCAGGGAGTGGCTGTCACTCTACACACCCAGCGGCATCTATGTGGTTCCCATCGATCCGGACACGGAAGAGTTCGAAAAAACTCTGAATTATGCCTATGACAATGCAGAAATGCGTGAAAAGCGGGTCGAGCGTCTGCTGAACGGGCGCGCCATTTCGGCGGCACCTCCCGCCAAAACGGTTCGTCTGCAGGCCCGCTACCGTATGCTGGAAAGCAATGCTGAGAGCTGCACGCTGCGATGTGCGCAGATGCTGACGGAGCTGCGTCAGGGGCGCGAGCGTTACTACTCCGCGAATGTCACCTTCCGGCTGGTCCGCATTGATGGGGCGCTGAAGATCGATCGCAAGATCGTCCGTCTTCTGACCTCCACCGAAGCGCTTACAGCCGTGAGTTACATCCTTTGAAGCCCGTCGCCCTCGTCACCGGCGGCGCCAGAGGGCTGGGTGCCAGCATCGCGCGGTATCTGGCCTCCGAAGGCTATCGTGTCGCCATCGCCGATCTCGATGAGACGGCGGCATGCGCCATGGCGGCCGGGCTGGGTCCGGACTCCATGGGTGTGGCTCTGGATGTTTCATCGGAACAGGCCATGGAGACAGCGCTGGATGCGGTCGAGGCGCGCCTCGGCCTCCCCTGGCTTCTGGTGAATAACGCCGCCGTCATGAAGGCGGAGAAGGTGCTCGACATCGATATCGCAACGTTCGACGCCATCATGGCTGTGAACCTGCGTGGCACCTTCCTCGGATGCCAGCGTTTCGCGCGGCGTCTGCGGGCAGGGGACATCGGTGGCCGCATCGTCAATATCGGCTCTCTGGCCGGTGAAAACGGCGGTACGGCAACGGGCGCGCATTATGCGGCTTCCAAGGGAGGCGTGCACACGCTGACCAAGGTGTTTGCCCGCGATCTGGCGCCGCACGGCATCACGGTGAACGCCATTGCGCCCGGTCCGCTCGACCTTCCTTCCGTGGCGGAAACCATCGGTGAGGAAAACGCCCGTCGCGCCATGGCCAGCCTGCCGACCGGACAGCCGGGTAGCCCCGTGACCGTTGCCCGGATGGTAGCGGAACTTGCCCGTCCGGACGCCGGTTCCATCACCGGTTCCATCATCGACATCAACTGTGGGCTCTATATGCGATGAATGCCAGCACACCCTCGGGACAGACCCTGTCCGTCAAGGTAGGCGCCGCCGAACATCTGGGCGATGTCCTCTCCTTTTCGCTGATCTCCGAAGACGGTTCTCCTCTTCCCGCATGGGAAGCCGGAGCGCATGTCGATCTGTTCCTGGGTGACGGTCTGGTAAGACAGTACTCCCTGTGCGGCGATCCGGCCGACCGGTCCTGTTACCGTCTCGCCGTGCTGCGTGAGCCTGCTTCGCGCGGCGGTTCGCAGGCGGTGCATGATCAGGTGAGCCCCGGTCAGGCGATGACCATCGGTCTGCCGCGTAACCTCTTTCCGCTGGCCCCGGATGGTGAGCACACCATTCTGGTTGGTGGCGGCATTGGCGTCACACCGCTCATCGCGATGGCCTATGAACTGTACGACCGCAAACGTGCTTTCACACTTCATTACGTGGCGCGCAATCCGGTCTTCGCCCCTCTTCTCGCAGAAATGCCATTCGCGGATTCAGTGATTGTTCACGACCGCAGCAGCAAGGATGCCGCCCGCTTCGATCTGGAGGCGGCTCTGAAACCGGCAGCGGCCAGTGCAGAGGCGCATGTCTATACCTGCGGGCCGATCGGGCTGATGGATGCCGTGTTCGAAGCCGGACACAAGCTCGGCTATCCGGACAGCCTCCTTCACCGTGAAGCCTTTTCAGCCCAGCCCGTCACAGGCGGAGAGGGCTTCACCGTTCTCGCCGCCAAATCCGGCGTGCGCGTGGAGGTGGGCTCGGATGAGTCCATCGCCACCGCTCTCGGCAAGGCGGGCGTGAAAGTCACCCTGAGCTGCGAGCAGGGCATCTGCGGCACCTGCGTTGTCAGTGTGCTGGAAGGTGAAGCTGAACACCGCGACGAATACCTCACGGAAGATGAACGGACCGATCAGATCGCACTCTGCTGCTCGCGCTCCAAAACCCCCCTTCTGGTTGTCGATATCTGACATCGCCAACCCACCGTGCAACGCAGCCGTCATCGTGCCGATGGCGGCGTAAAGATGACGCGGGCAAGCGCCTGCATGGCCTGGAGAGACCAATGACCACCGTCACCCCTGATATTTTCCGTCGCGCCATGTCCCATTTCGCGACCGGTGTTGCCGTCGTGACGGCGCGTGGTACGGACGGTGACCGCGGCGCCACGATCAGCGCCCTGAGTTCGGTGTCTCTCGATCCTCTCACGCTTCTGGTGTGCCTGCACAACAAAAGCGCCACCTGTAGCGCCATTGAGGAAACCGGCCGTTTTGGCCTGAGCATTCTCAACAGCACGCAGCAGGATCTCGCCTTTCATTTCGCGGGCAAGGCGGATGGAAAATCTTTCGAGGAAAAATGCGAATGGCATGAGGACGGCCTGTTCTTTGTGCGTGATGCGCTTGTCCAGATCGGGGTCGAAGTCGTGGAAACCCTGCGTGGCGGCACCCACGAGATCTTTCTCGCCCGCCCCGTGAGCGTCACCATGCACACCGAAGAGTCCACGCTCCCGCTGCTGTATTTCAAGGGCGCCTTCGATCTCGCGGCCTGACCATCTTCCGATACTCATGAGGTGACACATGACCAACTCCCCGATGGATACCGCGACTGCTCTCCTGAAGCGCATTGAAACCTGTGAAGGCACGGTCAGGGCTTTTACGACTTATGACCCGGTGCGTATCCGGATGGAGGCCGAGCAGGCACCCGCAGGACCGCTGAACGGACTGAGTGTCGGGGTGAAGGACATCATCGATACGGTGGGATACACCACAGAGCATGGTTCCCCGATCTATACGGGAAACCACAGTCGGGGCGATGCTGCTTGTGTGACCCAGCTCCGCAATGCCGGTGCGGTCTGCGTGGGCAAGACAGTCACGACCGAATTCGCCTTCTTCCGGCCCGGTCCAACCGTCAACCCGCATGATGTCACCCGCACACCGGGCGGCTCTTCCAGTGGGTCAGCGGCAGCAGTCGCGGCAGGCATGATCGATATCGGTCTCGCTTCCCAGACGGCGGCTTCCCTGACACGCCCCGCATCCTATTGCGGCACGGTCGGCTTCAAGCCGAGCTACGGACGTTACGCTGCGGCAGGAATCAAGAGCCTGGCGCCCTCGTTTGACACGCTGGGCACCATCACCCGTGACGTCGCAACTGCGGCTCGAGCTGACGCCGTCCTTAAGGGGCCAGTCGCCACCACGAGCCACCTCTCTCCTACGGCTCCGACACGCATCGCTCTGTGCCGCACCCCGCACTGGGACGAAGCCGGAGAAGGCACGCGTCATGCCGTGGAAGAAGCTGCTCGCCTGTTCGGTGCGCATGTGGACGTTGTGGAGCTTGATCTGTCCGACTTTTCGGATGCCGCCAGCCTGCATATCACGATCATGAGCTATGAAGCCTCGCAGGCTCTCGCGTGGGAATTTACTCAGCGGCGTGTGCAACTCAGCGATCAGATCACCGGACTTCTGGAAGCCGGGCAGCGCATCGACTATGCCACCTATCGGGATGCGCTGGCACGTGCGGAAGAACTGCGGTCCCGCTTTGCTGCTCTTGTGCCGTCCGGGACGGCTGTTCTCGCCGCCGCCGCTCCCGATGTGGCTCCCCTCCTGTCCGAAGGCACAGGAAGCCCGCTCTTCAGCCGTCTGTGGACGCTGTTACGACTACCGACTGTCACGCTGCCGGGCCTGACAGGTCTGCATGGGCTGCCGGTGGGCGTGCAGCTCCTCGCGCCGTTCGGAGAGGACGAGACCCTGCTTGATCAGGCCGCCTGGGCCGAAACGGTGCTGCCCTCACGCCCTGTCCCGTCAGTGCATGTCTGACGCCCCGGATACGACGGAGATCGAAATGGTTAATAACGCATCACTGGTGGATCTGGTCGCTTCTCTTGAACGACGCATCGAGGATCTGGAGGGAGAAGCGGCCGTGCGCCGTATTCAGGCCCGCTACATGTTCCTGTGCGACACACCATGCCCGGAAATCGGGAATGTGGATGATGCTCGGCGGATCGATCTGATCATGGATCTCTATACGGAAGACGCGATCTGGGAGGGTGTGGGAGAATACTACACCGGCCAGTTCGGACAATGCGTTGGCAAAGCCGCCATCCGTCGTCATTTCGAGGCTTTCTGGGGAGAGAAGCGGGACCCGGCGCTTCTGCTCAATGTGCATTACCTCACCTCCGAGCAGATCCACGTCCATGGAGACACGGCTGATGGACAGTGGGTGCATTGCCAGCCGTGGATCTTCAGCGATGGTCGTTCCCTGCTGCGGTCCAGTCGGCTCAACAATCTTTTCCGCAAGGAAGACGGTGTCTGGAAAATCGCACGGACACGCACGGAAAACGTCTTCATCGCGCCGCTGACTTCCGGTTGGGCCGAAAGCGTTCCGACGCATTCGGTCCTGATGAACCCCTGATCGTCCTCCTGAACAAAGGAACATTCTCATGACCGATCCGAAATCTGCGGCTTCGGCCGAAATCGTTGAACTGCATGTGCTTCTTCAGAACTGGTTCTGCGGCGAAGGAACCAGCGATCCGCAGGCGCTTCTTGAACATTTCACCCCTGATTTCCGCATGGTGGGGGCCGCAGGTCGTCCTATCGGACGCGATGCTTTCGCGGGTGTGCTTCCGTCACTGTACGGCTCACGCCCCGGTCTCGTGATGAAGATCCACGACGTGAACATTCAGGCCAGCGTTGGAAACAGCCTGCTTGTCACCTACCGCGAGGAGCAGACACAGGGCGACACCCGCACGGAACGCTGGTCCGGCGTTCTGCTCGTCCCCGACAGCACGGGTGAGAAACTGCTCTGGAACTACCTGCAGGAAACCTTCCTGCCCTGACAAACGCCTCTCCCTGTTCCGATGCCCGAGTCCGTGATCGGGGCAGGGAGAGACCAAAAGCAGCAGGGTCAGAGACGGGTTGCCGACCCGGAAATGCCACCCGCCCGAAGCTGGTTACGAGCGATCTGATCAGCAAGACGGCGCGTACGCTGGTCGTTCCGATGAACGAAGTGACAAACGGGCTGTGTTGCCTATTCTCGCAGCAGACCAACATCATCTCCATGGCCTCCGCTATCACAGGCTGGCCGATTTCATCTTCAGGAACGACAGGATGCAGGCCGAACGCCCCCACACCGCCGGGTTTGGGGCGCAGTCCCTGCTTACAGTCCTGCCCTCCCAAAGGATATTGCGCCTTCCTTCTGCTCAGAAAAAACAGGTCGTCGGGCAGATGTCTGGCGGACGGACAGCAGCCAATCACCACCGAACAGGGTAGCAAACGAAAAAGCAGATGCCTTTTCCAGCAGGAAAAGAGCTGGAAAACAGGACGTTCCCACTCTGTCCGGCGGGAGGATATTCCGTCTGCTCCAGCCGTGTGGCCCCGGATACGCTTCACATAAAGATGCTTCACAGTCCCCTTCAAACAAGCTAGGGGGTTGAGCGATCCAGAAGAGGGCAGCCCGTGGTCAGAAGACGAAGCAGCAAGGTATGGCGCAGCGCAGACCCACGCGATCCCCTCTTTTCAGCGGAAGCCTCTCCCTTTTTTCATCTTGCCCGGCTGGTTGGCCTGTACCAGATGCGCATGGATGGACACCTCAAGCGTGTCGGGATGGATGTTTCACGCTGGCGTGTCCTGGCGATTCTGCATGAGCACGACCGCGCCCCGATAAGCCACATCGCGGATCTTGCGGTCATTCGCATTTCCACCATGACCAAACTGATCTATCGCATGGAGAGTGAAGACCTGATCAGCACGGCCGTCTCCGAAAGTGATGGCCGCGTGACCGAGGTTCAACTGACCGACAAAGGGCGTCAGATCTTTGCAGACGTAAGGTCTATTGCCTCTCTCATCTTCGAGCGGGCATTCCATGACTTCGAAGATACTGAAATACAGAATCTTCTGGTAGCGTCACGCAAGATCTATCATAATCTTTACTGATCGCGGCAAGCGGTTCTGAGCGCCTTTTTCCGATTGTTCCGGGTTGCATGCCCTCCACAGCGAGACGGCGGAAGATCCTGAGGGATGAACGTCCCCGGATATGTTTTCCTGATGCGCCGCATTTCCCGTTTGGTGAGCCAGCGATGGCGGGGCAGGGGAATGACTGATCTGCCCCGCCTGTGAGCCGACGTCATTTGACCTTCATCACGCCAGAAAATGTGTGAAACAGTCCGGCCTGAGCGCTCTGCTCTGCTGACATAAAACAGGCTGAGACTGCATCTGCGGTCTCAGCCTTATGATCGGGTAGGGTATGTCCGTTTGGTGAGGAACGCGCTTTCTCACAGACTCGCCCCTCTTTCCGCAAGAGAACCGCCGGTTGGTCCGATGGCGGGGGAGCCGGTTACACGCAGCCCTCATCACCTTTCCACAAGGGACCGCGTTCCTTGCGCAGCTTCCGGACCGCCGCATCAAACATCTTCTGGGCCGCACTGGAATGGGTCATCACGGATTGCGCATCTTCCGAGCAGCGCTGCCGGATCGTGTCCGGCAACACGATGTCAGCTCCCGGTATCATCCCCGTCTGGCACTGGATCTCGGCAGCGCGCTGCACAACCCAGAGCAGAAAGAAGGTACGGGCTATATCGCTTTCTCCAACGGCAATACCGTGGTTCCGGAGGACGAGAACATGTTTCTGTCCAAGGCTGTCGAGCATGCGTGGCCGCTCGTCATCATAGAGCGTGATGCCTTCGAAATCATGATATCCGACCCGGCCGAAAAGCTGCGCCCCATAGAAATTGTCGTAGCTGAAACCATCTTTTTTCATCGCGACAGCACAGACGGCATTCGTGTGGGTGTGAATGATGCAGTGGATGTCATCCCGCGCGCCGTGAATTGAACCATGCAGGGCGAAGCCGGCCGGATTGGGCTTATCCTCGGCGTTACTCAGTAACTGACCGTCCGCATCCACAACCAGCAGGTTGTCCGGTGTCACTTCATCGTAATTCAGTCCAAATGCGTTCACCAGATAACGCCGTGGCTCGCCGGGCAGTCGTACGGAAATATGATTGAAGATCATTTCCGTCCAGCCGTAATAATCGATCAGATGATAACACTCTGCAAGCTGGATACGCAGGCGTTTCTCTGCATGCTGCTGATCAATGGACATGGAGTGTTCCTTTCGTATGTGTCGTGTTGCGTCTGGTCGAGGCATACCGCGTCAAACCCAGAAGGGTTTCGGTGGTGGTCAGGGGCACACTCTTGTGTCGGCCCAGCGCGATGATGACATCACCAAGCGCTGCCAGTTCCAGTGGACGTCCTGCGTGAAAGTCCTGTAGCATGGAGGTGGCGTGAGTCCCGCCTGCACTGATGATCTCCATGCCTTTCGGGACCGGAAAAAGCCTTTCGATGGAACAGGCCTGTCCCAGCATCAGAATTTCCGACAGGCACCGGCTCACCAGTGGTCTGATCGCTGCATCTGTCACCAGCCCCTCAAGAGTGGTTTCGCAGAGGACCGACAGGAAGTTGGTGGCGACATTGAGAGACAGCTTGTTCCAGATCTCTGTTTTCATATCTGTAGAAATCTGAAACAGCGTGTCTTTTTCACCCAGCCAGCCCATGACGGTTCTGGCCTGAGTGTTGCTTCCCCCGACAGCATCTCCGATCACGAAGCGCGAAGGGCCCTCGACAGACACTTCGCCGGGCTTTTCCACTCTTGCAAAAGCATAGGCCACACATCCGACGATGCAGGTCGGAGGCAGAGCGGACAGTCTGTTTTCGGGGTCAAGGATGCCGTTGACACGCGCGACGGCTTCAGGTCCGATTCCGAGCTGTGGCAGTAACCACCACGGTACGCCGTTGACCACGGGTACCACGCATGTTTCTGGCCCCACAGCATGCCGGATCGTCTGGACAAGATCCGGCAGATGATGAGCCTTCCCGGCAAGAAGAATGACGTCCTGAATCTCGTCTGGTGCACGGATATCCGCCGAAACACGGAACGTCGTTACCTGGCCGTCTTTTCGGCACGTCAGCCCGTTCTGCTGAAGCGTGCGGAGTGTCTCTCCGCGCGCAACCAGAGACAGGTTTACCGGCCGTGAGGACAGGGAGGCTGCAAGCAGGCTCCCGATCGCCCCCATCCCCGCGATGCAGATGCGCGGTTCACGCTTCATCCGGTTATCATCCATTTCGACAATATCTGTCGAAATCTCAATATTTCCATACCAGTCACTCCACCATCTCTCATGGGAATGCCAGCATCTTGTCGAGATAGACGAACAACGTGGCGCCAACCTCAAGAGCATCATGCGGATGCTGGCGGGTCATCGGAGCGTAATATGTGTTCGGATTGATCACATACTGGAGGCTGGGTTCAAGCGCCACATTGGGAAACAGGAAGGTGTGTGCATGAACATCAACCACGAGATGGGCCGCGTTGGGACGCCGGCCGTCTCCTCCGCTCAGCTTGTTGGCTTCCGCCAGAAACTGTTCCTCACGGGAGCCGAGCTTGGTCCAGTGCAACTGGATGCCGTAGCTGTCCAGCGGGTGCGAGGCGAATGGAGCCTGCACGAAAGCTCCCAGATAGGCTTCGGCTTGCACGGGCGCATAGGTCTGGAAACCGGAACCGGCGCCACCATACACAGCAAGAGCCATTCCATGCGGATTGCGTGAGGTGCCGTGGTCCTTGCGCCAGACATATTGCTGGCCACTGAAGAAGATGCCCGACATTCCCGTATGCGTCTGGACGGGTGAGTTTTTGTCGTACAGTTTGGATGTGCCAGCCACGGTTCTGATCGGATCTGTGACGGTAGATGAATTGTAGAACCCGAGGAATTCGAACATCGACGGATAAGCCGTCTTGTCGAAGCCCCGATTGTAGCCCACCTCACCCACACCGGTAGCTCCGCTGGCGTTCTTCGTGTTCCATTCCCACCCGTTGGTGTAATAGACGGTGTTGTTCACCTCGGTTGCTGCCGCCTGAAAATACCATGACGGTGTGAAATGGTACACGACGTGTCCGGACCATGTGGCATAGACAAAAGTACTGATACCGGCGTCCTGAGACCACACATCCTTGAAGCAGGTCAGGATCTGGTTGCAGTTCGGGACTAGAAAGTAACGTGATATGTTGGCGCGACCGCCCTCTATTTCGAGCTTGTTATTGAAAAGTTTCTGATCGAGCGTCAGTTCGCTCAGATAGTTGCCCCGGAACAGATGAGGAGGCTGGTACCCGATGATGCTGTCTCCAACCTGTTGCGACCATTTACGGTCGTTATTGCGCAGGAAGAAGATATCCTCTCCGAAATTGATCTGTGCGCCCTTCCAGCCGAGAAGTTTTTCGAGATTGATCTGGGTCTCAATGACGCCCAACGAATTCTGCAGACGTGTGCCGGGCTTTACGCCACCGACAACATTACTGACAAAATTGTCCAGAAGCAGCGCATGGAACGTGATTCCGTGCTCTTTCAGGGGCGAGAGAACATCATGGAAAAACCCTTTTTGGGGCTTGTTCTCCTCCACGGCCACCGGAACTGCCGGCATGATCTTGGTGCTGATGTTATTAGGCGCAGACATGGAGTCACTATCATCCATGATCCGCGCCTTACCATGAACCGTCAGTTCATCGTGACGCCGTTGTTCGTTGTCGGCAGCAACTGATGTGCCTGTCTGTACCGGCAGTATCGAAACCGACGTGCCGGCAATGGCTTTCTGCCGATTTGACGTCACCGGCTCATGCGCCACGGCGGCATGACCTTCAGGAACACACAGGAGACTACAGACGGCGAGGACGAAACAGGAAGCTCCATGAGCTGTGAAGCGATGCTGCATGTAGGGAAAAGCTCCACGCGAGGATGTTGGGACGGATAGCGATACTGCGGTATCATTTCGATATTGAAATGAAAAACCTACGAAAATAGAACGAGAAACACAGCGTTCAGGCGTCGTGATCAAAGCGAGGGGGGGTACATGCAGGAGAGGGAAATCGTTTTCCCTTTTTCTGCCTCTTGTCCATCTCTGGCATAGTTTAATTGCAACTCCGCAATGAGCGCCCATCAGGTTGGTGCGTGCCTCGATGATTTATTATAGGTCCGTAATTAGAAGAAATTTCAACAGAAAAATCATCAATATAAATATTATATTATTTTCGTTTCGAATGTGCACATAAAATGAGCATTTTGGCTGTTTTCGTTCTGGTTTGTGCTCATTTCTCGTGCATATAATAGCGGTCAATCGAGATGAGAATGTCCGAATCATTCAGAGAAAAAAATAAAATAATGAAATTGAATTAAAATAATCCTTTTATAAAGATAAGATATCTCGATGTGAGTTCGATTCCTTTTGTTGTGTCCCGCAAAAGCGGTTGACATGAAGCTTTCGAATCTGGCCCATTGCGATATCGAAATCATATCGCCTCGAATCATGTTCCGAGATCGTTTTTAAATGACCAATAGGATCAATATCACATGAAATGGATTGTTAAATGTGTGGGGGTTGTTATGTCTGGCCATGCTTGATTCAAGAGCGCATCCTGTTTGATGTATTCCATCAGGACTGGACATGACGCTCTGGTGTTGCAGTTTTTCCTGACCGGACGCGTGCAGGTGCGAACCGATATCAGCGCTAATACACTGAACAAGTCATACATCTCAGTACATTTCGACGACATGTAGCGTCGGTCCGAGGAATATCCGTTGCATGACCAGTATGCCGTTGAACCTTTTCCCCATTCTTCCTGACACCCGGTCAGGAAGCCCTGAATGCAATACATGTAGCCCGAAAGGCGCATGTCCAAGCAGTTGCGGAGCAACGAAATGACGCGCGTGAGGCAAATCAATACCATGTGCCTTTTCATGGTTGCCTATCTCCTGTCGTACATCGATCGACAAATTCTTGCATTGCTGATCGGGCCCATACAGTCTGATCTGCTGCTGAGTGATACGCAGTTTGCCTGTCTCAACGGTCTGGCATTTTCTCTGCTTTACGCCATTCTTGGCTTCCCTCTCGCCAGCATGAGCGACCGATATCCACGTCCACCCATCATCGTTGGGGGTGTGATCCTGTGGAGCCTTGCGACCATGGCGTGCGGACTCTGCAACAGCTTCTGGTCACTTTTCCTGTGCCGGGTGCTCGTAGGGCTGGGAGAGGCGGCTCTTGCGCCAGCGGTGTACTCCTACATTGCAGACACGGTGCCCCGTGAGCGGTTGGCGGGTACATTGGCGTTCTTTTTTCTGGGATCTTTTCTCGGATCAGGTTGCGCATTCCTGTTTGGAGGCTGGCTTCTGGCTTTTGTGCAGCAACACCATTTCATGATCCTGCATGCCTGGCAGATATGCTTTATGGTTGTCGGGCTTCCCGGTATCTTTCTCGGTATCATCATTGCCCTTACAGTTCACGAGCCTTCTTGCCGCACAGTCCCTGCCAGGCCTGCAACAACTTCTGTGGCGATTTCATTCTTCAGAAATCACCGCACTTTTTTCAGCCTGCATATGCTGGGATATACGCTTCTGGCCGTTACCCTCTTTTCCCTCTTCAGCTGGATGCCTGCACAGATGATGCGTATTCATCACATGTCGCACACCGAACTGGGGCTGACGTTAGGGATAATTGTTATTGTCGCCGGATGTGGCGGAGCTTTTACAAGTGGGTGGCTTATTGACATCCTGACGAAGCGCGGCCTCTGGTACGCGCCTCAACTCGTAGCAAGCAGTGCAGCCTTTGCAGCAAGCATACCGCTTGTCATCAGCGTCACTACAATGAACACCCATCTGGCCATCATCTCTTTTTCCGTCGCCTTCTTCTTTGCCTCTTTCCCGATGCCTCCCTCGGCAACAGTTCTCCAGATTGCTGTGCCTGCCCCCATGCGGGCACGTTTTTCCGCTGCCATGCTGTTCTGCAACGCCATTGGTGGATTGTCAGGAGGATCTCTTCTTATCGGTGCTCTGAATGACCATGTCTTTCATTCAGCTGCTAGCATCGGCACATCTATTGCACTGGTGGCTGGTACCGCCAGCATTCTGGGAGGCGTTTTACTACTGCTATGCATCCCGTCTTACCGTACACTCTGTAACGGGCTGGGTCGAATGGAACGGATATCAGATATGCCTGCATTACAAGAGGTGGTCTGATAGGCAATTCGGTAATCTTTTTTAGTTGTTTACGTGTTTAGTCCTGGGATCTGACGGATTGGCTTGATGATGAAGCTTTCTAGGTTCTGTTGACAACGGGTCTTTCCGGCTGATTTGGGCGTGATTCAACGCAGGTCTTTGCGGAGACCAGTGAATTGCGTGCCGACCTGTCGGACGAAGAATGGGCGATAACTGGCAGCACATGATCGACAGCACGGTCGTTCGGACTCACAGCCAGGTGGCTGGCGCAAAAGAGGGACTCACAAGGAAGGTTCTGGTCGAAGCCGTGGCAGCTTTACGAGCAAGATCCACGCCCGTGCTGACGGCCAGAGACCCCTCCTGCTTCGACCTGACGGGTGGGGAAGGTTCTGATTATTCCGGCGCTGATGCCCAGATGGACCTGCCGGTCGTGACGCCACGCAGACTTCTGGCCGACAAGGGGTATGATAGCGACAGGATACGGGAGAACCTGCTTTTTCGAGGTATTCTTCCTGTTATCCTGTCGCGTTCAAACCGCAGAGAGGATAGTCCCTGCGATTTCCGGTGTTACAGGGAGTGCAACCGTATTTAACAGGCTGAAGCAGTTTCGACGTATCGCCACACGCTATGACAAGACAAGAAAATCGTTTCTCGCCTTTCTTAACCTCGCCGCCGTAAAACTGTGGTTACCATCCTTTGTCAGCCGCCGCTCAAGCACATCCAACTGCCATTTGGTCTCCATGACAAAGCGATTGATCGCTTATTCGATTTTTTTCGGGTGCATAAGCGTGGAAGTGCCCAGAACCACCGCCAATACAAGGCGCGCTGCCAGCCTGCGAGGACAGCCAGTTCAGGCACGCTGTCCGATGAGTAATATCTTTCGGAATAAAAGCACCGAATTTTTCGACCAGATCCAGCAGGATCAAGCCTGATTCAAAAACGGGCAGAGGTTTTTCGCCGCTATGACCAACAAGGGTGGGAATTTTGGAGTTCGGGTTCGCTCATGACACTGTGCCTTTTGACACCGGAGGAAAGCTGGTCGGGTACATGGCATGGCGCGCGTCGGTGTCCATGACGGTCTTGAATGCGTGCCCGTTCATGATGGCATGCGCACGCTCCACTGCCGGACGAGCGTTCATCATGTCCATGAAACGGGCAAGACTGGGCCAGCGTTCCAGCGGTCTGTCTTCGTTTTTCATGACGCGTGCCGCCCGGTCGAGCCAGCCCCATGCGGACATATCCGCGATCGTATAACGATCTCCGACAATGAAAGATCGACCGTCCAGATGATCATTCAGAACCTGATAATGCCGTTCCGCTTCACGGCGGTATCGGTTGACCGCGTAGTCCAGACCCTCTGGCGCCGCATGCTGGAAATGTACAGCCTGCCCTGAGAAGGGACCAAGACCCGTTGCAACAAACATCAGCCAGGAGAGGAGTTGGGGGCGGTCCTGAGTCTCTCCGAGGAACTGTCCCGTTTTTTCGGCCAGATAGAGCAGGATGGCTGTAGAATCGAACAAAGTTGCAGGAATGCCCTGTGGACCATCCGTATCCACGAGAGCGGGAACCTTGCCATTTGGATTGATGGCCCGGAACGCGGCCTCATGCTGGGCGCCACGATAGGTATCGATCGGTATGGCTTCGAAAGGCATTCCGGTTTCAGCCAGAAACAGCGCAATCTTTATCGGGTTCGGGCCGGGGCCGTAGTAGAAATGGAGCATGTGCCAGTTCCTTCGAGGTCGTTGTAGGAAAAGCTTTTGCCTTATGGCGACCGGAATGGCCCTGAACCGATATTCAACAGGGCCACATCCGAAAACCAGAATTCTTGCAGTTATTTTACCGAAGCCTGTGCTGCTTTCCGAAGCGCAGGAAGCATGTCTTCCGGCTCCGGGCGGCGGGTGTAATCGGGATTGACCTCGGCATAGAGGATCACGCCATCCTGCCCGATGACGAAACGGCCGGGCATCGGCAGAGTCCAGCTGTCATCACCGTTGAAGGACGGAAGATCGTTCTTCAGGTTGGTATAAAGGTCCACGAGATAGTCCGGAAGCACGAACCGCAGACCGAATGCTGCTGCAACGTCGTTGTGCGGATCTGACAGGATCGGGAAGTCGAGATGATTCTGACGGACCGATTTGCGGCTGTTCACCGCCGTCTGCGGTGAGATGGCGATCAGGCTTGCGCCGAGTTCGCGAAAAGATGGCAGCGCAGCCTCGAGAGCCTGAAGCTCCATGTTGCAATAGGGGCACCACACACCGCGATAGAAACTGATGACCAGCGGGCCTTTTTGCAGCAGGTCGATAGAGGAGACCGATTTGCCCTCCGGGTCGTTCAAGGTGAAAGACGGCGCTTTGTCGCCTGCTTTAAGCGCCTTTTCTGCTGCGCGCGCGGCGATCAGTTCAGCCGTCGCACGGTGCATGACCTCAATCACAGAAGCGGGCACATTGTAAGGCGGCTTGCCTGCTTCGAAGTCTGCTTTGAATGCGTCGAGTTTTGCCTGAAGAGACATGGGTAATTCCTTTAAGATGAAGCGACGTCTGACGTTAAGGCCGCTGGTTTTTTCAGGGATGACGGTATGAAGGACTATTGGTCATTCCATGTCGGAATGGTTGTCACTCGGAGACTTTGGTGTGGGGATAATCGGTGTATCCGTGCGCTCCGCCGACGTAGAAGGTTGCACGATCATATGGGGCGAGCGGCAGGTTGTGTCGCAGACGGTCCGGTCGGTCGGAAATGACATATCCCAGAAAGGCGAAGGCGGCGTGCAACAGGCTGCCTGTCAGATGAAAAACCAGCAGACTGTCTGCGACGACCGGTCCAGACGTAGCGCGTAGGAATGGGCCGAACATCTCTGGGCTCCTTTGAAACCCGGCCTGCCCGGGGTGATACACCAGAGATGCCTCTTCCATGCTCGACAGGGGAGAGTGCTTGAGGCGATAAGGATCATTCCCTGGAGGAATATCATGGATCGTTATCAGGCAATGGTCACGTTCATCCGCGTGGTGGACGCAGGCTCGTTCTCGGCTGCCGCCCGGCAGCTTGGCGTAGGGCAACCGGCGGTATCCAAAACCGTCGCGCAGCTTGAAGAGCGCCTTCAGGTCAGTCTGCTCATCCGCTCCACACATGGTCTGACGCCGACCGAGGCCGGACAGAATTTCTACGAGCGGGCACGGAACGCCATTCAGGCGGCTGATGAGGCGGAGCTTGCCGCCAAAGGAACAAGCGCAGGTCTGTCAGGGCGGTTGCGGGTTTCAGCGGCAACGACATTCGCGCGGCTCCATATTATTCCGGAATTACCACGATTTCTGGCAGAGCACCCTCAACTGACTGTGGAGATCATTCTTGATGACCGGATGATCGACCTCGTGGCGGAAGGCGTCGATATTTCCTTGCGGATGGGGACGCTTGCGGATTCCACTGCTATCGCCCGGAAGATCGCAACGGGAGGACGTTCGGTCCTCGCCACGCCTGCCTATCTCAAGCGTGTTGGAACGCCGCGTTCTCCGGCGGATCTGGCGAACCATGAAGCGATTATTTACAGCCAGTTGCCAAACGCGTGGTCCTTCCTGCGGGAGGGCGCTGCGGCATCGGTCTCTGTCAACGGACGCCTCAGGGTCAGCGCGGCTGAGGGTCTGAGGGCGGCCGTTCTGGCGGATATGGGTCTGACTATCACGTCCGATTGGATGTTCGCGCCAGAACTTGAAAATGGTGCTGTTGTTCGTGTTCTTGAAGCGTGGTCTTTGCCGTCAATTGATTTATGGGCCGTCTTTCCCGCAGGACGAATGATAACGGCCAAAGCCCGTCATTTTGCAGATTTTGTGGAAAGCATCATGAAAGCGACCACCCACCTCCCGGTCTGAATCGCGGGTCGTCTCAGTCCTCGAAACAACCGGCGCGCCCTGTCTTCCAGACACCCCGGTAGAAAAGACCTGGCAACTGCCGCGAACAGACAGTCCGAGGGCTGCCATGAGTTGAATGTGCGACGTGATCAGAATTAAATAGAAAAAACCTCAATCAAAAATACTTTGAATCTGGAAACTTGGAAATATTTTTTGGAAAACCTGTTTATTACAAAAAATAGTCAGATGAATCAGATCAATCATGATATCTATAAGTAATAATGACCCGTTTTGTGTAATTCAATTATATATTTTTCCAGATCATATAGCCGGCCACGCAGAAGATGACGCAAGAAAACAGCGCAGTCAGCGCACCGGTCGTTCCCGAGAGTGACTTGGCGACCCTCATTCCGCCAAAGCTGCCGATAATCCCACCCAGAATAAAAAGTAAAGCCAGACTCCAATCAATCAAACCGGAAGTCATATAACTGATCGCCGTACTGGCCCCGAAAGCCGCAACAGCGACCAGCGACGTGCCAATGGCATTCAGGATTGGCATGCCGGTGGATGCTATGAGCGCCGGCACGATCAGAAAGCCGCCGCCAATACCAAAAAAACCTGACAACAGACCGGTGCCCAACCCATAGGTAATCACACGGGGGGCATTCTGACGGTTACAAGCAGCTCCCACGCATCCCTGATTGCTCCGCTTCCGCAACATCAGGACGCCCACCACAACCATCAATAGCGCAAAACATAACAGCAGACGTCCACCATCCATCGCCTTGCCGAGCGTGGCGCCGACGAACGCACCTAACACACCACAGGGAGCAAAGAGCCCTGCACAGCGCCACTTGACCGTGCCGAGGCGCGCATGTTGTGCAAGTCCTGCCAGCGCATTGACCGCAACGGCCAGAGCGCTGGTGCCGATGGCGACGTGGGGATTTTTCACGCCCACAACATACACCATCAACGGAACCGCCAGAATCGATCCACCACCACCGATCAGCCCCAGCGTGAAGCCGATGAGCGAGCCGGAGAGGATCTCCAGCAACAGGTGGGGAAGATCAATGCTCATGATCAGGCTCCCGGCGCTTTCCGGGGAGATGCCAGCAGTTCATGACCGCGCAGCATGCCATGCCAATAGAGTGACGGCATCACTTTTTCCTTGAGGAACCATGCAAGGCGGGTTGGTTGCGTGCCCCGCAACAGCCACAGCGGCAGAGTGGGTTCCAGCTTGCCGCCATAAGCAAATTCGGCCAGCACGATCCGTCCGCGCTCGACTGTCAGAGGACACGCGCCATAACCATCATAGATGGCGACAGGAGCCTTGCCATCCAGCGCCGCAAGCGCATTGACCGCAACGACAGGCGCCTGTTTACGCGCGGCGGCCGCTGTCTTCGCGTTCGAAGTCCCGGCTACGTCTCCCAAAGCAAAAACATCGGCAAAGGTGGTGTGACGCAGGGTCGCCGGGTCCACGGATACGAATCCGTCTGCGCCCGCAAGCGGACTGTTTTTGACCACGTCCGGCGCGACCTGTGGTGGCACGACATGCAGCATATCGAAGGAACGCTGAACCTGCGTCGTGCCGTTATCCGTTACATGTTCAAAAGTCGCCACACGCTGGGGTCCATCCACAGCAATAAGCTTCGAGCGCAGCCTGAGATCGATCCCATAACGCTCGATATAGTTCATAAGCGCGGGCACATAGGCAGCCACACCAAACAGCGCTGGTGTGGTAGTATCGAACTGAACGGAAATATCCTTCAACACACCCCGTCGCCGCCATGCATCACAGGAGAGATACATCGCCTTCTGGGGAGCGCCAGCACACTTGATGGGCATCGGTGGCTGCGTGAACAGGGCCGTGCCGCGCGATAATCCCTGCACAAGCTGCCAGGTATAGGGCGCGAGATCGTAACGATAATTCGAGGTGACGCCATTTCTGCCCAGAGTCTCTGTCAGGCCGGCAATCCCGGCCCAGTCCAGAGACAGACCGGTTGCGACAATCAGAATATCGTAGGACAACACTTTGCCGTCATCCAGCAGCACTTCCCGCGCATCGGGGTGAAAGGCCGCGACCGACTGGCGAATCCATATTGCACCGGATGGAATCAGCCTGTCTTCTGAGCGCCGTGTCTGCTCGGGTGTAAAGACACCACCACCCACCAGTGTCCAGCCGGGTTGATAATAATGACTGGTCGAAGGCTCGATGATCGCCACTGAAACATCCGGTCGACGTTTCAGGATACTGGCTGCGGTGGACAGACCGGCCGCACCGCCACCGGCAATCACGATGTTGAAGCGGCGCGACGGAGCTTTCCCCGCAGAACTGTGGGGGGAGTGTGACGCCGCGTCCAGACGGTCCCCCAACGGGGACAGATCAATTCCCGCCGCTCTTCCCGCCATCAGGATGGCGTCTTTCGACAGGGCGCCTACCTGCGTGAGCGCCCAGAGACGCGCCGCCCTGTTTCCACTCTGGCAATAGCCCAGCACTGGTCCCGGCATCTGCTTCAATGCGGCGCTCATGGCTGCCACAGCATTATCATCGGGCGAAGCACCGGAACGAACGGGGATCGCCACGAATTCCAACCCTCGACAGCGCGCTGCCTGCTCTATTTCTGTCGCAGGAGTCTGTCCTGCGCCTTCACCATCAGGACGGGCGCAGATGATGGTCCTGAAACCCTGTGACGCCGCCGCGTTCACATCTGCGACGGAAAGTTGAGGAGAAATGGCGAAGTCGGGTGTCAGGGAGCGAAAGGACATAAGGCAGGTTTCCCGGTCGTTGAGAGAGGAGAAAGGCTGACAATCAGAGCGTGTCGATCGGGATCTTGATGTAGCGCGTGCCGTTGGATTCCGGCTCGGGCATGTGACCGCCCCGTATGTTCACCTGCACGGAAGGCATGATCAGGTTGGGCAGTGACAGGGTGGCGTCGCGGGCCGTACGCATGGCGACGAATTCATCTTCACTGACGCCATCATGGACGTGGATATTCCCGGTCCGTTCCGCGCCGATCGTCGTCTCCCATGCGAAATGGTCACGACCGGGCGCCTTGTAATCATGGCACAGGAAAACGCGGGTCGCATCGGGAAGCTCCATCAGCCGACGGATGGAACGGAAAAGCTGACGGGCGTCACCACCCGGAAAATCAGCGCGGGCCGTGCCATAATCCGGCATGAACAGCGTGTCGCCAATAAAGGCGGCGTCACCGATGATGAACGCCATGTCCGCAGGCGTGTGACCGGGCACATGCAGGGCAATGGCTTCAATTCCGCCTACGGAAAAACGGTCACCATCCCGAAACAGATGATCGAACTGGGAGCCGTCACGCGCGAACTCCGTCCCTGCGTTGAATATCTTGCCGAAGACGTTCTGCACACGCGTGATTTCAGCCCCGATCGCCAGTTTGCCGGCCAGTTGCTGCTGCAACCACGGGGCGGCGGAGAGATGGTCTGCATGAGCATGGGTCTCAAGCTGCCACTGCACCGTCAGCCTTTCCGAATGCACATAATCAACGATTTTCCGGGCGGAAGCGTGGCTGGTGCGACCGGATGAAGCCTCATAGTCCAGCACACTGTCGATGATGGCAGCTTCACGTGTTACCGGATCATAAACGATATGACTGGCCGTGAATGTCGCCTCGTCAAAGATGGTATGGACAACCGGAGAACGGGCCTGTCCCTGCTCGACCTGACGGATCTGAGCGACGGCGACAGTCACCGCAGGATCGGAAGAAGAAGTGGGATCAGGCATGGCGGCCCCCATTTATTAACTTAATTTTTTAAGTATGGTCTATTTGTTTATTTAATAATGAAACTTTGTTGCGTCAAGGAGAGAGTTGGATTTATAAGCCAGACAATGAGCAATTCAGTTTCGATGGCCTGCAATGAGGTCTCTGAAGTTTTCCCGCGTATTGGCGACAGGGCGCCCGATTTCGTGGCGCGCACAACGCATGGGCGCTTGCAGCTGAGTTCGCTGCGAGGGCACTGGGTCATGCTGTTTTCCCATCCTGCGGACTTTACGCCGGTCTGCACCAGCGAGTTTCTTGCATTTTCCCAAGCCTTTAACCGCTTTAAAGAACTTGACTGCGCCCTGCTGGGACTTTCCGTGGACAGCCTCCCCGCCCATCTGGCCTGGATTGAGGCCATCCGCGCCCAGTTCGGCGTGACAGTTCCGTTTCCGATCATCGAAGACCCCTCGATGGCCGTGGCCCGGGCCTACGGCATGCTGGATCTCACGGCGCAGAGCAGCGCTACCGTCAGGACAGTCCATATCCTTGATCCGGAGGGGATTATCCGCGCCATTACCTGGTATCCCATGTCTGTCGGTCGCTCGGTGACGGAAATGCTTCGTCTGGTTGCCGCCCTGCAGAAGGTGACTCAGGATGACGTGCTGACTCCGGCGGGATGGCAACCCGGAGACGCTACCGTTCTGCCGGCCGTTCAGACTCAGGAAGACGCGGCAGCCGCAGGACCGGCGTGGTTCATGCAGATCAGGCAGGAAAATCATTCATGAGCAGCGCCATGACATCAGAAGAGGCGCGGCGACTGACCGAGCGGCTGAAGCTCTTTGCCCAGTCGCAGAGACTCATGATTCTGGCGCAACTGCTGAATGGTCCGCATGCCGTAGGCGTGTTGGAAAGCAGCACAGGAATTGGCCAGCCGACCCTCAGTCAGCAGCTTGGTATCCTGCGTCGTGCCGGTATTCTTCGAACCGAGCGGGACTCGCGTACGATTTTTTATAGTTTCGCAAACATCGAAGCTGAGAAATGGCTGCGGTCCCTCCTTGGCATGTGGGATACGCAACCCTCTTCAGAAGCAGGGTCGGTCACACGCCCTCCTCCCATCCACCATGCAGGAAAAGACGAGACCGGGGCCGTGTTTGCGCGGGTCAGTCCCGCGGAGAGACGAGAGTAGCGTTTCTTATTCATTTTCTTCATCTTACAGTAACTTAAGCAGAAGCATATTCAGAAAATCTGCTTGATAAGGAGAGGGCCACAGGCCCTCTTTTTTGTGCCTGTTCCAGGAGAGAGCACTGCAAGAGCATCCTTCCAGCATTGTGATGCACGAGGACGAGAACTCTTGACGCTTAATAATTTCATAATTATTTTAAGTTATGCTTTCATAATAATTGAAAGTAATTCAGATCCTGCCGCGCAGCAGGTGGAAGTGCGCAGTCAATGCAGACAGGACACGGAAAGCTGAAAGGACTGACGTCACGCGCCAGACTGTGGCTGGGTGTGGCGCTGAGTCTGGGCAGCGCGTCAGCGGCGCTTCTGGTGCTGCAACTGTTCGTTTTCGGTGGGATCGTCGATGACCTGACCTTCAGGGGGCGCGGCTTTCATGACGAAGTCGGCCAGATTGAGTGGCTGGTATTACTTCTGACCGGGCGCGCAGTTCTGGTCTGGCTGGCTGATATGGCGTCAGCCACAGCAGGCATGAAAGTCACCACCACCCTCCGGGCAGACGTGCTGGGGCATCTGCTGCGGACCGATTCCGTCAGTCTTGCACATCGCGGCGCAGGAGAAACCGTCACGACCATGGTGGACGGCATCGACGCGCTGGAACCCTATATCGCTCAATATCTGCCAAAAGCCGCGATGATGGTCGTCCTGCCGCTGATGATTCTGGCCTGCGTCGCGGGGCTTGATGGCTGGAGTCTTCTGATTCTGGCCTGTACCGGCCCCCTGATTCCCCTGTTCATGGCGCTTGTTGGCTATCGGGCGCAGGCCATCATGGACCGGCAATGGACCCGCCTCCTTCTGCTCGGCTCCGGTTTCCTCGATTTTGTTCAGGGACTGACAACCCTGCGGCTCTTCGGCCATGCGCGGCAGGCCGTGGATGTCGTTGCAACCATGGCCGATGATTACCGGCGGTCGACGCTATCGGTCATGCGCATCGCCTTTCTGACCTCCGCCACACTCGAATTTTTCGCCAGCCTGTCGATCGCCCTGATCGCGGTTGTGTTCGGTTCCCGCCTGCTGGCCGGTCACGCGGATTTCCGCACCGCCTTTCTCGTTCTGCTGCTGGCTCCGGAATATTTCATGCCTCTGAGGGCATTTTCCGCCAGCTACCACGCGCGACAGAACGCCACAGTCGCGATGGAGCGGATCGATGCTCTCCTGATCCTGCCTGAAACGCCAAAAAGAGTGACGGCGGCGGAGCATGATTCAAACCGACCTGCCGCCTGCCTCGTCTGTGACGATCTTTCCCTGGGCTATGACAGCACAAACCCGGCTGTTCTGACTCACGTGTCCTGCCGGTTTGCCCGTGATGAACTGACGGTTGTGATCGGCGAAAGTGGCGCCGGCAAGACGACCCTGATGCGCACGCTGCTCGGGCTGCATACGCCCGTCACAGGCAGCGTGCGCGCTCTGGATGCTCAGGGGCAGCCAATCGACGACGCATGGTCACGAATGGGCTGGGTGCCGCAACGCCCCTGCCTGCCCTACGGCACTGTTGCTGAAATCCTGCGCCTCGGTGCGCCGGAGGCGGATATCGCCAGCCTCCGTGCCGCAGCTCTGGAAGCGGATGCTCTCTCATTCATTGAGAAGCTTCCAAATGGTTTTGAAACCCTTATCGGTGAGCACGGCGCACGGCTCTCCGGTGGGCAGGTAAGGCGACTGGCTCTGGCGCGGGCGCTGATCCGCAAGCCTGACATCCTGTTTCTCGACGAACCAACAGCCTCCCTTGATCCAGACAGCGAGAAACGCGTGACGGATGCGATCCGTCGTTGCGTGCAGGGGCGGATCGTCATCGTTTCAACGCACCGGCAGAGACTGATGAAAGACGCAGATCATCTGCTGTTGATTGACGGCGGCACGATACGGACTGTCACCTGTGACGAAAGAGTTGCGGCATGAAACAGGATTTTTCCCTGCCGCCCCGTTCGACCGAACGTCAGATGATTTTGGGTCTGGCGCTCGCTGCCCTCGCGGCTCTGGCGAATTTCGGTCTGCTGTTCCTGTCCGGCTGGCTGCTGGCGAGCGCGGCCGTCGCCGGTCTGGCGGGATTGGCGGCCCGTGACGCCTTCAACATGTTTCTTCCTGCCGCCGGGGTGCGTTTTCTGGCGACAGCCCGGATTCTGGCCCGTTATGGCGAGCGGGTGGTTACCCACGACGTCACCCTGCGTCGGATTGGACAGGTTCGTACCTGGAGCTTCGCGCGTCTGGTTGCGCTTCCTCCGCAACTGCTGGCCCGACGCCGGAGTGGTGAACAGCTTTTTCGCTTTGTCGCCGACACGGAGCGCGCTGGAAATGTCTGGCTTGACGTCAGGGTGCCGCGTGTCACGGCAGTAGTATGCGGTGTAACCTGCGTCGCACTGACCACGTTTTTCGCGCCGATGGCCGGACTTGTACTGGCGGCAGGGCTGCTGCTGTCCGGCGTGGTGCTGCCGCGGATGGCGGGATGGCTCTCGGATCGGGCTACAGCCCGCATGGTCGTGCATCAGGATGCCATGCACGGCGATCTGGTCGAGGTGCTGCAAAGTCTGGATGAAATCGCCTTTCTGGGCGCAGGCCCCGCGATGACACAGCGACTGGAAAAGCGGCAGATAGCGGTCCGACAGGCCCGGATGCAGCTTGCGATGATTGAAGGCGCCAACAGGGCTCTGGTTGGTGTGCTGGCCATGCTGACCGCAGTTGGCGTTCTGATCTGCGCAGCGACTGCCAGAGAGGGAGGCTTTCTCTCCGCCGCCTGCCTGCCGATGCTGGCGCTTGGAGCGTTGGCCGCATTTGAAAATGTGACGCCACTGTCAGCAGCCCGACAGATGGAGAGAAAGGCTCGGCTTTCTGAGCAGCGTCTCCTGACGCTGTGTGGACCAAAGAATGATGATACGCCGGAAGAAAGGAATGCGCTGCCGCACGCGCCTCTTGATCTGGAACTGTGCAATCTCGGCGCGCGCTATGCGTCCGATGAAAGCTGGGTGCTGCGGCACGCCAACCTGACAATTCGGCAGGGTGAACGCGTGGCGCTTGTAGGGCCATCCGGTTCGGGAAAAAGCACTCTTGTTAATCTTCTTTTCTGTTTCATCGCATATCAGGAAGGCGTCATGCGCTTTGGCGGCGTGGACGTCAGCAGGCTGGACACAGACACCCTGCCTGAAACGGTCGGAATACTCTCGCAGGACGCGCATATGTTTCAGGGAAGTATTCGCCGCAATCTGGCAATGGCGTGTCCCGAAGCAGACGAAACCGCGATGTGGGCGGCGCTTGAGACAGCGCAACTAGCGTCCTTCGTGCATCAGACACCGGCGGGACTGAATACTCTTGTCGGTGAAGCCGGTCTCTGCCTGTCCGGTGGACAGGGGCGGCGACTGGCTCTGGCATGCGTGCTGCTGCGTCGTCCGCGCTGGCTGATCCTCGACGAACCGACCGAAGGACTGGATGCGGAGACGGAACGGGCAGTGATGACCGCTCTGACTGCCTCCCTGTCCCATGATGTGACGCTCCTCTGCATCACGCATCGCACGACAGTCCTGCCTTTTCTGGACCGGACAGTGGAAATCGCAAACCGGCAATTTCATGAAAACACGACAGATCGCGGGAGGCCGCGATGAGATGACGATGACTGCGTGCCAGACGGTACGATCGATGACTCTGCGCACGGAGTGGGCAGGTCAGATTGCAGAGATCAGGAGAAATGATCGTGGACCTTATTAATCCGGATGTCGTTGATCTGTCGCGATTCCAGTTCGCGCTGACGGCGTTATATCACTTCATGTTTGTCCCCCTCACACTGGGACTGACGTTCATGCTGGCGGCGATGGAGACGGTGTACGTCGTCACCGGCCGAAAGATCTACAAGGACATGGCCCAGTTCTGGGGCAAATTGTTCGGGATCAATTTTGCCATCGGTGTCGCCACCGGCATCACGATGGAATTTGAATTCGGCACCAACTGGTCGATGTATTCCCGTTTTTTCGGTGATATGTTCGGCACGCCGCTGGCCATTGAAGGGCTGATGGCCTTCTTCATGGAATCAACCTTTGTTGGTCTCATGTTTTTCGGATGGGACCGGTTAAGCAAGCAGGCGCATCTGGCGATCACCTATCTTGTTGCGCTGGGTTCCAACCTGTCGGCTTTGTGGATTCTGGTGGCCAATGCCAGCATGAACATGCCTGAAGGCGCGCATTTCGATCCGGACACCATGCGTATGCAGTTCGACAGCGTGGTGAAGGTGATCTTTAATCCGGATGCGCAGGCGAAGTTCGTTCATACTTCGGTAGCCGGATATGTCTCGGCCGCCATGTTCGTCATGGGCATCAGCGCCTTTTATATCCTGCGCGGGAAACACAAGGCTTTTGCCGCGCGCTCTTTCCGCATGGCGGCGCTCTTCGGCATCATCTCAACCGTTGCCGTGATTACGTTGGGTGACGTGCTTGGACGTCTTGATTACGAACACCAGCCCACCAAGATCGCCGCGATCGAGGGCGTTTGGCACACCACCAACCCACCCTTCGAGCCCTGGCTGGCTTTTGCCCTTCCCGACGATGCGAAACAGGAAAACCATCTTGAAATAGGTGTGCCTTTCGTTCTCACGCCACTTGTAACCCATAGTTTTGATACGCCGGTTACCGGCATGATCGAACTGGAGCAGCAGGCCGGTCCGCATATTATCTCGGGTATTCAGGCTGTTTCAGCCCTGCATCAATACAGCAGGACTCATGATGCCGTCGATCTGGAGCAGTTCAGAGCGCATGAAGCCGATATGGGTTTCGGCTTTCTGGCCATGCGTCATGCCCCCAATCAGGATGTAACAAATATTCCTGCGGACCGGCTGGCCAGCGTCGTGCAGCAGACCGAACCGGATATTCTCCCGAATGTGTTTGTCACTTTCTGGGCTTTCCGGATCATGGTGTTTCTGTCTTTGTGGTTCTTCGCCGTTTTCGCCTTTTCCGCCTATGTCAGTCTGAAAAACCGTCTGGAAAAAAACCGTCTGCTACTGAAACTTTGCATGTGGTCTATCCCACTGCCGATCCTCGCTACGGAGTTTGGCTGGATTACAGCAGAGGCAGGCCGTCAGCCATGGACCGTTTTCAACCGACTGCCGACTTTCCTGTCTGCGTCCAGCCATGGCGTCGGCTACATGATTTTCTCTCTGGCCGGATTCGCGCTGCTTTATTCAATCTTTATCGCAGCTGAACTTTTCCTGATGTTCAAATACGCCCGACTTGGTCCCGATCACGATGCGCATGAAACGCACGATACACATCTGAGCATCGTTCCCGACGGGAAGAGTGCCTTCTCTGTTGCATCTTCCCTATCTTCGTAAGGAATTATCTGAAATGGATACTTACGCAATTCTGAAACTTGTCTGGGCCGGCATTCTGGGCGTCCTGTTTATCGGACTGGGCGTGATGGTCGGCATGGACATGGGCGTGGGCACCCTGCTGCGCTTTGTCGGTCGTAATGATGGCGAGCGTCGCACGGCGCTCAACATCATCGGGCCTCATTGGGACGGCAATCAGGTGTGGTTCATTCTCGGAGGCGGCGCTATTTTTGCAGCGTTTCCGACGCTCTACGCGACGTCATTCTCAGTTTTCTATGTTGTGATGATCCTTTTGCTGTTCAGCATGATTCTGAGGCCGGTCGCTTTTGAATACCGCTCCAAGGCCGACAGCAAACACTGGCGCGCCAGTTGGGACGGCGTATTCCTGATCTCCGGTGCGCTGCCCATGTTCATTTACGGTGCAGCTTTTGGAAACGTGCTTGAGGGGGTGGGCTATCATTTCGGCTGGACCGGTCAGTATTATCAGGATGAATCGTTCTTTTCTTATCTGATCAATCCGTTTGCGATCCTGTGTGGACTGATGTCGGTGGCACTCAGCGTCTATCAGGGTGGCGTCATGCTGATGCTGCGGTCAGAGGACCCCATTCATGGCCGTGCCCGTCGCTATGCAATGCGTGGTGGCGTGACGGCTGCTGTTCTGTTTGTGATTGGTGGTGTTTTCATAAGCCGTCTGAACGGTTTTCATCTGGACAACGGCAATCCCGGCATGCCAGCCAATCCGATGCAGGGGCAGCATGTGACTGTCAGTATTGGTGGCTGGCTGGAAAACTTCCATTTGCATCCAGCTCTCTGGTTGTTGCCGCTGCTTGGAGTGTCCTGCATGCTGCTCGGCACGATGATGGTGAAGACCAACCGTCCCGTCCTCGCCTGGTGGATCGGTGTGGGGTCATGGATCGGTACAATCTGCACCGTGGGGAGCGCGATGTTTCCGTTTCTCATGCCATCTTCTACAACACCCGATCAGAGTCTGACGATCTGGAACAGCACGGCCAGCGCCTATGGTCTCACCTGCATGCTGGTCGTCGCCTCGATCTTCGTGCCGATCATTCTGTCCTACACATCATGGTGTTATTACGTCATGCGCGGCAAAGTCCGCACTGCGGATGTGATTCACGATAATCACAGTTATTGAGGAGAGTGTCATGAATATCATACGTCTCGCTGGTCTGGCCGCAGTTCTGGTTGTCTCGCTCCTGTTCGCCGTTTTCGTCGGCGATCAGGGGCCCTGGTATTTCGCATGGGTGGTTGGCACGGTGATGATCATTCTCATCTCCGGTGCGGGAGCCATCCTGCTGGACGCTCAGGATGAACACATTTCGGAAAAGGAAATCTGATCATGATGGGTGATCTGGAACAAATTATTTTCTTTATTCCCATGCTTTACCTGACTTTTTATATTGTTGCAGTCATATATATCAGTCGTTTATTTCCCTGACTGTCTGGCAGGGAATGAATTAAGTGATTCCAGTGGCTATAATTTATGGATTTGCGATAATCTGAAGAGATCTGGATGGTCCGGACTGAAACCATCCGCGCGCAGCATCAAAGGGACGACCTTGAGTATGCTGCGCGATGCGGTATGAGCGTTGATTGCTCCGCTGATGTCCGGGAGTAAGCAACGTGGGAGACTATGGCGGATTGACCTGCACCGCGCTATGGAGGCGATCTTTCATAGCGTTACGACCGGCTGCCAGTGGCGACAGTTGCCGCGACAGTCTCCGGTGTTCACGACTGTGCAGGGCTATTTCCATCAGTAGATCCACGAGGGCGCTGGGATGAAATCAACCTTATTCTCGTGATCCTTGTCGCGCGATCTGGACGGACGGAATGCTACGCGTTCGGTAGATATCGTCGACAGACAGTCGGTAAAAACTTCAGAAAATGGCGGGTCGTGCGGCTATGACGCTGGCAAGAAAATAAAGGGCAGCCCGAACGCCGGATTCTGCGGCGCGATGTTGCGCCACAACCATCAGATGCTGCCGTCCTTGATGGGGTCGTATCGGTCGGCGCAGGGGCATGGTGATCACCCCAACTGGAATTTTATACCATTGAGCCGTTGGTGATGAAAACCAGTTCGTCTGGATCAGGATCGACGCCATGTTCCGTGCCGCTTTCCACTCAGTCGACATGGGTTGTGATTTTCTTTCTACCCGGCAAATCGACGGCGACATTCGTGACCTGCGCTGCGGTGAAACACCATACCTTGATCAGCAAGCCATGTCGCCAGGGTTTGTCCAGAGATTCCTGCTGATTATATTTGGTGAATTTCAGTGTGTGCAGATCCTTCTGTCCGAGGATCTGATGCGCAAAACGGGCGAGATAGCGCTTCATCTCGATCACGCTGTGTGAAGGCTCGAATGTGAACATCGAGCGCCAGAATAGACAGAAATTCGATTTCCGGAAGTCGGTGGACAGCCCGCCGCTGATGATCTTGCTCGTGAATTTCTTCCTCATCCGGGAGAATGAGCGCGTTGATCTCCCGCCGTGCATTGCCGGTCAGAGTCAGGGCGTTCCAATCCGGCAGAGATTGGTTTTTCTGCACATCGCCGCACAGGACTGCTGCTGTCAGGCTGGGTAGTTCATCTGCTCACCTGGTTCGCTGGGTCGGATAGTGATTTTGTTTTTAACTCGATCAGAAAGGTGCGTGTCGTGGCAGAAGATAGTCTTACTTGATCGGAAAGTTTTTTGTTTGTAGAATGGTTTTCTGAAATTCAATATTCTTCTATAAAATACATATACTTAAATAAATTACAAAAATTATATATATATTGCAATATCCATGAAGACTTTTTTTTGGTGAAGTTTTTTCCAAAAAGCATCAAGGAACACTACTCTTTTAAAGAGCAACATCCCGATTCAAAAATTCCTTATTGATTATAGATCTTTACCGTTCATACTCTTCATGCACCGTATCCAGATCTGCAAAGCGGGTATACTGGCCTTCGAAGTAAAGCTGCACCGTGCCGGTCGGTCCGTGACGCTGCTTCTCAAGAATCAGTTCGGCCTTGTTGTGGACCAGCTCCATCTTGCGACCCCAGTCTTCCAGCGCCGCCTGATATTTATCAGACGAATCATAAGCCGTTTCTTTCGGCTCACGCTGCTGGAGGTAGTATTCGTCGCGATAGACGAACATCACGGCGTCGGCGTCCTGCTCGATCGAGCCTGATTCACGCAGATCGGAGAGCATCGGGCGCTTGTCCTCTCGGCTTTCCACCTGACGGGAAAGCTGGGACAGGGCGATGACCGGCACTTCCAGTTCCTTGGCGATGGCTTTCAGGCCCTGCGTGATCATCGAGATTTCTAGCACGCGATTGTCCGGACGTGTGCCGACGGCTGGGCGCATGAGCTGGAGATAATCCACCACGACGAGGCTCAGCCCCTTGGTCCGTTTCAGACGGCGGCAGCGCGTGCGCATGGCCGATAGCGAGATGGCGGGAGTGTCGTCGATCACCAGTGGAATCTGGGTCAGCTCACGGCTGACGCGCACGAACCGGTCGAATTCCTTCTGTCCGATATCACCACGACGGATGCGCTCACCGGAAACTTCGGCCTGCTCGGAGAGAATACGTGTGGCGAGCTGCTCGGATGACATTTCGAGCGAGAAGATCGCGACAGCCCCTTCCGGCTGCACGCCTTCACCTTTGTCGCGGGCGGCGTTCAGCAGCGCGCGCGCGGCGGAGAAGGCGATCTTGGTGGCGAGCGCGGTCTTGCCCATGGCGGGACGGCCGGCGAGAATCAGCAGATCGGACGGATGCAGGCCGCCGGTCTTCCTGTCGAAGTCGCGCAAACCGGAGGTGAGGCCGGACACGTCGCCTTCGTTGCGGAAGGCTTTTTCGGCGGTTTCGATGGCGGAGGCGAGCGCCCGGTCAAAGCCGGTGAAGCCGCCGTCCTGCCCCTTGTCGGTGGCCAGCCGGAAAAGCTGTTCCTCACCGGCGGCGATCTGGTCCTGTCCGTCGAGATCGGTGCTGCCGAAGGCGCTGTTGACGATGGTTTCGCCGATATCGATCAACTGGCGACGAATCCAGGCATCCTGAATCGCCCGGCCATAGTCACCAGCGTTGATGATGCCGACCGTCGCCGTCAGCAGTCTGGCGAGATAGGGCAGGCCGCCGACCGCATCCAGAATCCCGGAATTTTCCAGCGTGGCTCGGAGCGTGACCGGGTCGGCCAGCATTCCTGCCTCGATACGCTTGGCGATCGCGTCATAGATCGCGCCGTTCACCCGATTGGCGAAATGCGCGCCGGTCAGGAAGTCGGAGACGCGGTCATAAGCCTTGTTGTTGGTCAGCAGTGCGCCAAGGAGCGCCTGTTCGGCGTCCACATTGGAAGGGGGCTGACGCAGTGAAACGCCAAGAAGTGCGCCGTCAGCGGCAGGGGTGGTGGGAGAGTCGGTCATGGTCACCGCTCTTCTTTATCATCAGGGACGCGATGCGCCCAGACCTGACTTGATCCAGATCTGATGACGTTATCTGTTGGGTCGTGACAGGAGCATTGGCGGCCATGAGTGTGGATGGCTGATTTTGCTGAATACTAAAGCGGCGTCGACTCTGAAATGGTCTGAGATCCGGCTGCGACACTGACTGCTGAATATCTTCATGACAATATTTATAAATTAAAATGGTTATTTGAAATGAATGCAGATTTTGCATCCTCTCATATGGGGAATTCACCTGTTGCAAAAAAGTATCAGAAGTGATGCCGAGTGTATCATTGTTGTTGCAACTGATTATCAATTCGCTTATGAAGCCAGCGTAATCCTTGACATAGAGAGAGATACGGCAGGTGAGTGATTTTATCCGCGCATATATGAAACCCCTTTCCATGGCGGGAGGTTTGCTGATCACAACTCAGGCGTACGGTGCGGATACGGTCGCGATCAAAGAGGGCGTGGACCGCAAGCATCCCGGAAAAGCCCAGGATTCTGCCATGCAGAAAAACGGGAAACAGACCAAAGCAGGCGCAGTGCTGGGCGGCGGCGTGATCGCTCATGGCGATGAGCAGGTCACCGTGACCGGTCATGGTTTCAACACGATGCACGCGTCTGTCGGTCTTTCCCGGATGCCACAGGATGTGATGCACACACCGCAGAACATCAATGTGGTTCCGCAGGCTCTTATGCAGCAGCAGAACGTCAAGTCACTTGATGAAGCGCTCCGCAACGTGCCTGGCGTCACGGCCTCGATCGGTGAAGGCGCCGGCGGCATGAATGGAGACCAGTTCCTGATCCGCGGCTTTCAGGCACAGAATGACATCTATGAAGATGGTCTTCGTGATTTTGGTGTCTATTCAAGAGATTCTTTCAATTTTGAATCCGTTTCCGTCATCAAGGGACCGTCTTCGGAAGTCTTTGGAAATGGAACGACGGGTGGCGCCATCAATATGGTGACCAAGACGCCCGGTCTCGACAATCACTACCGGTCCGAGTTCAACGGCGGGTCCGGCAGTTATTACCGCGGCACAATCGACGTCAACCAGCGGCTCGACGCGACAACGGCTTTCCGCATTACCGGGATGGGAGACGAGCATAACATCGTTGGTCGCGATTATCTCTATTCGCATCGTTGGGGGATCGCGCCCTCGATCGCCTTTGGGTTGGGATCACGCGCAACACTGGTGCTGCAATACATGCATCAGCAGGAAGATTCGATTCCTGACTTTGGCGTGCCTGTCGTGAAGCCGCCCGGCTCATCCACAGGAAAACCGATTACCGAATATGGAGTGCGCCGCACGAACTGGTATGGCACGGACAGCGATCACAATTCCACAAATGACAATATGGAAACAGCGCGTTTTACATATAAGGTCAACGACAATATCACGGTTTATAATGATCTGCGGGGCGGCGAGTATTATCGGAATTTCGCGGCATCCAAGGCCACCTGTGACGCAACCTGCGTCAACAACTACTTTCTTGGCGATCCTTCCGATGCGCTGGTAGCGAGATCCGGCCCGGTCGGGGCCGGTAATGGCAAGGGTGGTGGAACCTACTTCGCGCCTCTGCCGTATCAGCAGAGAAGCTGGTCGGTGCAGAATGTGGCGTCCGTGGTCGCCAATTTCAACACCAGTTTTCTGAAACATCAGTTGGTCGCCGGGTTCGATATCGAGCGGGTGAATGATGTGCGGGCCCAGTCCACCTACCTGAATTCCAAGCCTTACGCCAATCTGGTCAACCCCAATCCTCACGTTGGAAATCTGGACATGGTGCCGGGAGACGCCAATCCTGCTGGACTGGTGAAGCTGGGCTCGCTCGGTGCGAAAGCTGACAGCAGCGGCTATGGTTTTGATACGGGACTGTTCCTGTTCGATCAGATCTGGTTCACAAAATGGTTGTCTGTCAAAGGAGGTTTCCGCTGGGATCGCTGGCAGACAAGCTACAATCTCAAGGGCGGGGACGTGGCGACCAACCCTGACCAGCATTTTCATAACACCACGGGTGTTTTCAATCCGAATGTCAGCCTGATGATCACACCTGATGACAGGCAGATGTACTATTTCACATGGTCCAGTTCGACCACACCGATGGGCATGTATGTCACCAACGGTTCAGTGCCGATCCGGCCTGGAACAAATTCCTATGCCAGTCCGGAAAAATCCCAGCTTTATGAAGTGGGTGCGAAATACAGCCTGCTCAATGGACGCATGGGCGTGACAGGCTCCCTGTTCCGGCTTGAGAAAGGCAATGCTCTCAACGCCGACCCTGTTACCGGAACCATCGAAGGTTCGACCGACCGTCAGCGCAATCAGGGACTGGAGCTTTCCGTGGGCGGGATCATCCTGCCGGGCTGGAATGTTTCCGCGACCTATGCGCTTTACGACAGTTCGACTACCTCTTCAGCCACGGCTGCCAATCGTGGCAAGAATATCCAGTATGTTCCGCATAATCAGGCAACCCTGTGGACGGCCTATGCCGCCTTCCCGAATACGCTCTACAACTTTACTGTCGGCGGCGGTGTGACGTGGCGTCAGCATGTGTGGCTTGATGCGGCCAATACCTACCGCGTGCCAGCCAATCTGGATTTCAGCGCGATGGTCTCGCATCGTTTCAACAAGCACTGGAAACTGTCCATGAACGGCTACAACCTTGCCAACCGTCTGAACTATCAGAGCTTGTTCTCCAACCGTGCAACACCGTCCGCCGGACGTATGTTCATGGGTGAAGTCAGCTTTGCTTATTAAACCGTAAGGCATTCAGGACGGTCGATCCTTTTCAGGAGTTCGATCGTCCTGAAATATCGCTCTATTTCCTGCATATGGTAGCCTGTCGTTCTTTTTTCAGAAACGGGATGATCCGGCTGATGACTCTTCATACATGGTGGCTGTTTGTTGCGACGGTCTTCCTGCTTTCGGGCACGCCGGGTCCGAATATGCTGCACATCATGACACGTAGTCTCGAAGTTGGATGGCAACGGAGCTCTGTGGCCATGCTGGGCTGTGTTTCAGCCGTTGTATTGACCCTTATGGCGTCTGCTCTGGGGCTGGCGGCAGTTCTTCTGGCTCTTCCGGGCGTGTTCGACATGTTGCGTTATATGGGCGCGGCTTATCTGATCTTCCTTGGTGTCAAAGCATGGTGTGCGGAAGTTTCATCCATCCCGGTTCAATATAGGGAAAACAGGAAAACACCGTCAGGGAAGACTCTGTTTCGTGCAGGGTTCACGGTGGGTATCAGCAATCCCAAACTGCTGCTGTTTGCGGCTGCGTTTCTTCCTCAGTTCATCAGCCCCGGAAAGGCGCACTGTCCGAAATTTCTTATTCTGATTGTGACTTTCGCCGCTATTGAAGGGTTCTGGTATGGCGTCTACGCTTTTGGTGGACGGTCACTGTCACGGTTTCTGGTGCGCACGACAGTCAGAAAATGGTTCAACCGGATCACGGGAGGCATCTTCGCCTGTTTCGGACTGGCCCTGCTGAAACTGAAACCGGCTGCATGAAACTTCCTGCCGGAAAAAAGCATTCCCGGCAGGGAGAGTCATCATTCAGGCTGCCGGGAAAATCTTCCCTGGATTCATGATCCCTTCCGGGTCCACCGCGCTCTTGATGCGCCGCATCATGTCCAGTTCCGCGCCACCGCGCCAGCCCGGCATCATGTAGGTCTTGAGCTGACCGACGCCATGCTCGGCGGAAAAGGAGCCGCCGAGTTCCTTTACGATACCCGCAACCGTGTCCATCATCTCGTGATCGCGGGCGAGGAACGCCTTGCCGTCCGCGCCTTCCGGCTGGACGAGATTGAAGTGGATATTCCCATCGCCAATGTGGCCGAACGGGGCCACGCGGATGCCGGGAATCAGCGCTTCGCAGGCTGCGGTCGCGCGGTCGATGAAGGTCGGAATGGCGGAGAGCGGTACGGAAACATCGTTCTTTACGGAAGCCCCCGCACGCTTCTGTGCTTCGGCGTGTTCCTCGCGCAGTTTCCAGAAGGCCAGACGCTGTGTTTCGCTTTCCGCCAGCACGGCGTCGCTCACCAGTCCGTCCTCGAAGGCCCTGCCCAGCACTTCTTCCATCAGGTCACGCAGGGCTCCGCCTTCACGCGGGCTCGCCAGTTCCACCAGCACATAGCCGGGAGCAGCCTCTGACAGCGGCAGGGACGCATCGGGGATCAGCGTGTTGACGAGGTTCATGCTCAGGCCGGACATGAATTCGAACGCCTGAATCGCGCTGGGCTCCGTGTTGCGGAAGGCCGAGAACAGGGCCAGCGCGCCCTTGGCGTCCGCGACGGCGCAGAGGGCGGCCTCGACGGATTTCGGCTTCGGCTGAAGCTGGAGAATGGCTGTGGTGATGAGACCGAGTGTACCTTCCGAGCCGATGAAAAGCTGGCGTAGCGCGTAACCGGTGTTGTCCTTGCGAAGACGACGCATCACATCGAGCACCTGCCCGTCGGGCAGCACGGCTTCGAGGCCAAGCACCAGTTCACGGGCATTGCCGTAACGCACGGTGTTGTTGCCGCCCGCGTTGGTGGCCAGCACGCCGCCGATCTCCGCCGACCCTTCCGAGGAAATGGACAGCGGCAGCATCAGTCCGGCAGCCGTCGCGGCGTCCTGCGCGGCTTTCAGCGTCACGCCCGCTTCCACAACCATCGTGTTGTCGATCGGGTCGATCTCGCGCACCCTGTTCATGCGGCTGGTGACGATGACCAGCGCGTGGCCTGTCTCATCCGGTGTCGCCCCGCCGACCATGCTGGTGTTGCCGCCCTGCGGCACGACGGGGACGTTATGCTTCGCGCACAGCCGCACGGCTTCCGCGCAGGCTGCCGTGCTGGCCGGACGCGCGACGGCGACGGCCTTGCCGTGGAACAGCGAGCGCCAGTCGGTCAGGTACGGCGTCATGTCGCTGGCATCAGTCAGCAGACCACCGGGGCCGAGAGCCTTTGTGAGAGCATCGAGCAGGGCGGGAGGAAGACTGGTCATGCTGGTTCGTCCGGATATGGGCCTGAAGGGGCGCTATATAATGCTGAAGGACTCAGAACTGAAGTTGGCGCTGTTCCCGGTTCTTTTTTGAAAAGAAGAATTAAAAAACCTTGTTGGGTCAGAGAGCGGCAGACTGGTCTCCTGATAAGCAAAAGCCTTTTTACTTCCAGAAAAAGATGAATCCGCCCTCATGAGTTGGGAGCGGATGAGGCAACGTGCATAACGCCCCTAGTGAAGATAAACGGCGTTGGGAACATGGTGGGGAGCGGGTTTCAGCGAGTGAAACAGTTCGCCGCCCGCGACTCCCGCAATACAGCCGACCAGCAGGACGACGCCGATCAGGCCGAACCGGGTGTGCGTGGCTGACTGCGCGGCCACCAGCAGGCTCTGGGTTTCCGCCCTCGCCTGCTGGGTCAGGAACAGTTCCGCCTTCAGGGACGCGTTGGACGCCCTTACATTACGCAACTCCATGTCGAGCCGGTTCAGGTTTTCTGAAAGCTCCCTTACACGCTGTCGTTCGAGCTGAACGTCCCCTGCCGCCGCCGAGCGGGATGCGCGTGGGCGAGGAGCCGCCGCGCCGGTCCGTTTCGGAGGATTAGGGGCGATCGCCGTGAAAAGGTTCTTGAGAGCGCCGCCGGTGATCTTGTTGCGTTGCGCCCGCGCGCGCAGGGCGGAAAGAGCGGCTTCCGACTGGCCAGCCTGATCTTCCAGCACCAGCGCCAGAATATCGGAGAGGACTTTCAGCTCTTTCGGATCAAACGAGTCGCTCATGCGACGTGATGCTCCTGTGTCGAAGGGGCGTCCTGACAGGCATCGGAAGCTGGACGTGGGGCGGCTGCCCGGCCAAGACGATCACGGATGGCGAGGCCCAGACCTGTCTCAGGGATCGATTGCACGACGATCCGCCTGCATCCGGCCTGTGTGCCGTGCTGGTCGAGATAACGAAGGCCCGCGAACAGCCGCGAGGCCGCTTCATCCAGACGACAGGTCTCACTGAGATTCCACGTCACGCGCGCACCGTTCAGCGGGGGACCAAACGCCAGCAGCGCATCATCGGACTGCACTGACCGGACATTGAGCACGACGGGCAGGCCGGGCGCGTAGTGCGAGGTCAGCATGCCCGGAGCGACGGGCGCGCCCGTTTCCTGCGCGTCACGATGACGTTCCACAGGACCGATGACGGCTTCAATATCCTCGACAGTAACGCCGCCCGGACGGAGCAGGCGTGGCGTCTCGCCGGACAGATCCAGAATGGTGCTTTCCAGACCGACAGCGCACGGGCCGGTATCAAGCACCGCGTCAATGCGTCCAGCCAGCCCATCCAGCACATGATCGGCGTCGGAAGGACTCACCGCGCCGGACGGATTGGCGGAAGGGGCTGCAACCGGTCGTCCGACGGCGCGCAGCAGCGCGAGCGCGGTGTCCTGTGCCGGGACACGCACGGCCGCTGTGGGGAGCGCGGCGGCAGCGAGGTCACAGATCTCACCGTCCGGACGGCGTGGCAGCACAAGGGTCAGCGGGCCGGGCCAGAAACGGTCCGCCAGCGTGCGGGCCAGCGGTGTTGCGACGACATGTCTGAAGGCGTCATCTGCGCTCGGAAAATGGCTGATGAGCGGATTGAAACTTGGGCGTTTCTTGGCCTCGAAGATACGGGCCACCGCGAGAGGATTGGTCGCATCCGCGCCGAGGCCGTAGACCGTCTCTGTTCCGAACGCGACAAGACGGCCGTCGCGCAGGAGTTCTGCGGCGCGGATCAGGCCCTCGGGCTGCTCTGCGTCATCGGAAACAAGGCGGTCGGTCATACGGCTCCTCAGATGAGGCTGTCGGCTTATCACGGAATGGCGACAAACGGCCAGTTTGGATTTCAGGCGTTCGCCGTCGCAGGACGCGGCCGTTTTCCACCCAGCCTGAACCGCGACTGTCACCGAACCATCCCGTCCTGCGACAGGAAAACCGGCAGCGGAGCGTGATCGCTCCGTCGCCTCAGTCGCCAAGATCACCCGTACAGACAAAGAACGGATTTTTCCAGCCGGGTTTGCTGTAGCGGAGAGGGCCGCTGCCATCGAGCAGCATGACCTGACCACCCGCTGCTTCCACAATGGCCTGAGGGGCCGCCGTATCCCATTCCATTGTCGGTCCGAGGCGCGGATAGAAATCCGCCACACCCTCGGCCACACGGACAAACTTCACGGCCGAACCGATATTGCCCAGCGAGGCGATGGGACGCTCACCGAGAAATTTCTCCAGGGCCGGATCGTCGCCATGATGCCGGGAGGCGAGGACCGCCAGTCCGTCCTTCGGCGCCTTGCGGACATGGATTGCATGCTCACCATCGGCGTCATAGCGGGTCGCTCCCAGCCCTTCGCCGCCGGTGTAGAACTGTCCGTAAGCGGGGAGCGCCATTGCGCCGAGAACGGCCCGGTCATCACGCACCAGCCCGATATTCACGGTAAAGTCGTCACGTCCGGCGGCGAATTCCCGTGTGCCGTCCAGCGGATCGACCAGCCAGTATTCCGCGCCGCCTTTCACGCGGATGCCCGCCGCCATCTCTTCTTCCGCAATCACCGGAATGTGGGGTGCAGCGGCGCGCAGTCCGGCCAGAATATGCTTCTCCGCTGCCTGATCGGCTTCCGTCACCGGAGAGCGGTCCGACTTCGTGGTGGTCACGAAGCCTTTGGCCCGGATGGCGTTGATGATGTCGCTGGCCTCGCGAGCGAGACGGAGGGCGAGGGCGAGGAGCGCGGCGTCAGAGACCGGAGCGTTGGAAAGCGTCATATCTCTTTCTTACTCCCCAGAAGTGAAGGCGCAATTGATTATCTGGTGACCGCCTGTTTCAGTCTGTCTTTTGTGGCGTGAGCAGGAAACGGTCCAGTGGCTCAGCTGTTTCAGGCGGGGCATCTATTTTCTGTCTCCTCCATTTTAGGTACACCGGTTAAGGAAAGGGCGGCGGGAAAGCTGGCTCGGTCAATATCCGTTTCGGATACTGTCCGCGTTGGCTTCTTTTGGATGGGTCTTCGGATGACCGGCGCAGACCGCTTTTCAGGTCTTTGCCCCGAACCCCGCAAAAGGACGCAGCCCCATTGATTCCGACTTGTTAAATCAATGGGCGAAGGAAAGAATATTGCTCTTTGGACCTCTTCACAAAGAGAACAGGGTAGGGAATCGTTCGGGCAGATTGCTATTCATGGACCGTAGTCCCTTTCAGGAAGCCATATGACCGCCTCTTCTTCTCCCGGTCGCGGGATGACACTCGCAATGGCCGCCGCCACCGGTCTCGCCGTCGCCAGTATCTATTACAATCAGCCCATGCTGGGCGTCATGGAGCGGGCGATGCCGAGCAGTCTCACGGCGCTCGTCCCCATGGCCACGCAGCTTGGTTACGCACTGGGGCTGTTCGCGCTGGTGCCGCTGGGAGATCTGCTTGAACGCCGTCAACTGATTGTCTGGCAGTTCGTGCTGCTGGCCGTGGCGCTGGCGGTGACGGCGCTCGCCCCCGGTGCGGGGATCGTACTGCTCGGCTCGCTGCTGATCGGGGCCGCCGCGACTGTCGCCCAGCAGATCGTGCCGTTTGCGGCGCATCTAGCGCCACCGGAACGGCGCGGTGCGGTCGTGGGCGTGGTCATGTCCGGACTGCTGTGCGGCATCCTGCTCAGCCGGACGCTGGCCGGATTCGTGGCGGATCACGCGGGCTGGCGTGAGATGTTCTGGCTGGGCGTGCCGCTGAGTCTGGGCGCGGGGGCGGGGATGCGTCTGCTGCTGCCCTATAGTCGTCCCGATACGCAGCACAGCTACGCCAGTCTCATGGTGTCGCTGGCGCATCTCTGGCGGGAGTTTCCGGCGCTGCGACTGGCTGCTTTCACGCAGGCGCTGCTGTTTGGCACGTTCTCCGTCTTCTGGTCCATTCTGGCGCTGCATCTGCAGGAGCCCCGCTTCAATCTCAGCGCGCAGTCCGCCGGACTGTTCGGGATCGTGGGCGCTGTGGGGATACTGGCGGCTCCGCTCGCCGGACGGTTTGCCGACCGGCACGGGCCGCACCGGGCCATTCTGGCGGGGACAATTCTCACGCTTCTGTCGTGGGTGCTTTTTGGTACATGGCTGTCTCTGGCCGGGCTGGTTGTCGGCTGTATTCTGCTGGACTTCGCGGTGCAGAGTGCGTTGGTCTCGCATCAGCATATCGTCTACGCCCTGCGTCCTGAAGCGCGCTCCCGTCTCAATACGCTTTTCATGGGGGTGATGTTTCTCGGCGGCGCAACTGGTGCGGCGGGCGCCTCGGCCGCGTGGGTCACTGGCGGCTGGAGTGCGGTTGCGTTGTTTGGCGGGTTGATGGCCGCAGGAGCCCTGACGCTGCAGGTCATTTCCGCGCGAAGCTGATTGTGTAACCGGTTTCTCTGCGGCATGAGAGGCTCTCAGGTCAGGAATGTATCCGGCACCGGATCGGGTGCGGGTCATGAACTGAGAGACTGATGTGCGGTTCGGGCGGAGACGGCCTGACCCGATCGGGCTCTGAAACTATTTTCGGCTACAGCGGATTCTTTCATGTCAGAACATACTCCCATCGGTCTGGATCAGCAGGCTTCCCCCGTTCGGGCTCTGACCCATTCCGGGAATTTCCATACGGATGAAACGCTGGGCTACGTGATCCTGCATTACGCGCTTGAGCCGGAGGGTGATCTGCGCGGCCGCGTGCTGAACGGTCATGATGGCGGACGCCTCACCTTTGTACGCTCGCGTAATCCGGAAGACATTCAGGCTGCGGATATCGTGTTCGATGTCGGCGGTGAGTATGCGCCTCCCAAAGGTCGTTACGATCATCACATGCGGGTCAAGCCGCTACGGGACGATGGCACGCCTTACAGCGCCGCCGGGCTGCTCTGGAAGGATTACGGCAAGGCTGCGATCCGCAATATTCTCGGCGCGGTCCTGAAGACGCCGGTCAGTGAAACCGATGTGGCGTCGATCTGGCAGACGCTCGACAAGTCGCTGATCCTTCCTGTCGATCTGGACGACAATGGCGTGGCCAAGATGGGCAAGCTCTCGCTGGCGGATATTGTTTCGGCCTGCAATCCGCCGTGGGATACGACGGAACTGTACGGAGCGGATGTTGCAAACACCCGTGAAACCACTGGTTTCGCCAATGCCGCCAGTGCCGTCGCGGCGCATCTGGTCAATTCTCTGGACCGTGTGCGGGCCAGCCTGAAAGCTGCGAGCCGGGTGATGGAGGCTTATGCCAGGGCCGAAGACAAGCGTATCCTGCTGATGGACACGGGCATGCCGACCGAGAAAATGATCTTCGAGAATGACCTGCCTGTGGTTTATGTGGTGTCTCCGACCAATAACGGCCAGTGGAATGTGAAGGCGATTTCGCCGACACGTGGGGATTTCGGCCAGCGCGTCTCCCTTCCGGAAGCGTGGGGTGGTCTGGAGAAAGCGGAACTGGCGAAAGTGTCGGGTGTGCCGGATGCGGTGTTCGCGCATCCGGCCCGCTTCATCTGTGGCGCTGGAAGCCGCGAAGGCGCGCTGAAAATGGCGCAACTGGCCTTGCAGATCGACGAGTCACTCAAAAGCGGCAAGTCAGCCTGAGTTTTACCCAGCATTCAGGGTGCAGGGACCAGCGGTTCCTGCCGGGTTCGGGCAGAGCCCGGGACCCTGAAACACGCAACACATTCAGGTGAAGCAATGCCAGCCGTTGCCAACCACCGTCCCCCTCGCTACCTCTAACAGTGGATAGCTCCGGGTGGGGCAGCGGAACCGGTCCGTCGTCGCGCCTGTCAGACAAGGAAAAGGCGTCAACGTGACAGAGATCAGCTTCTCCGACCTCGCGCTCCCTACCAGCGGTGCTCTGGCGCTGCCCGAATTCGCCGATACGGCGCGGTCCGAGTTTTTCGCTACTGTGGACAAGGCGACCGACGGGGCTCTCACCCGTGCCGCAGAAGCGGCGTCTTTCACCTTCAAGCGTGGCGCAACCTGCGTGGTGCTGGCTCCGGGTGCGAAGCTGGATCGCGTTGTGCTGGTGGGCCTTGGGGACAAGGACAGCCTGACCGAAACAACAGCCGAGCAGATCGGCGGCACGGCGGCGCAGACGCTGACCATGCATGTTCAGGGCGCAGTGTCCACGGCGGCGCTTGATCCGAAACTGGCAGTGCATGTAGCGCTTGGCGCGTCACTCGGCCTGTATCACTTCGATCGCTACCGCACGACGGAGAAGAAGGACGACAAGCCGAAGCTGGCTTCTCTCGCCATTCTGACCAGGGATGTGGCGGGTGCGAAAGCCGCGTGGGCTGGCTGGGAAGCCGTGGCGAAGGGTGTGACCCTGACGCGCGATCTGGTCAGCGAGCCCGCCAATGTCCTGACACCGATTGAATTTGCCAAACGCACCGAGGAATTGAAAAAACTCGGTGTCGAAGTCGAAGTGTTCGACGTTCCCGCGCTTGAGAAGCTGAAGTTCGGCTCCATGCTTGGTGTCGCGCAGGGTAGTGACAACCCGCCGCGTATGGTGGTGATGCGCTGGAATGGTGCCGGTGATGACTCCGCGCCGCTGGCGTTTGTCGGCAAGGGCGTGACGTTCGACTCCGGCGGCATTTCCATCAAGCCTGCCGCCGGCATGGAAGACATGAAGTGGGACATGGCCGGTGCAGGTGTTGTCACCGGTCTGATGGCGGCGCTGGCTGGTCGCAAGGCGAAAGTGAATGCGGTCGGTCTGATCGGTATCGTCGAGAACATGGTGTCCGGCAACGCACAGCGTCCCGGCGACGTGGTGCGCAGCGCATCTGGCCAGACCATCGAGGTGCTGAACACCGATGCGGAAGGCCGTCTCGTTCTGGCTGATGTGCTCTGGTATGCGCGTGAGACGTTCTCGCCGCGTTACATGATCGATCTCGCCACGCTGACAGGGGCGATCATTGTTGGTCTGGGCCACGAATATGCGGGCCTGTTCTCGAACGATGACACGCTCTCCGAGAAACTGACGGAAGCAGGCGCCACGACGCAGGAAAAGCTCTGGCGGATGCCGATGGGCGAGGAATACGACAAGCAGCTCAAGTCCGATATTGCCGATATGAAGAATATCGGCGGTGGTCGCGCGGGTGGGTCCATCACGGCGGCGCAGTTCCTCAAGCGCTTCGTGGGTGAGACGCCGTGGGCGCATCTCGACATCGCAGGCGTGGCCTGGGCGACCAAGGCGAAGTCCGGTTCTCCAAAAGGCGCGTCCGGTTTCGGCGTGCGCCTGCTTGACCGGTTCGTGCGTCAGTTCGAGGGCTGACAGGGCCGGTGGCCGAAGTCGGCTTCTACCATCTGACACGCACCGGCGCGTTTGAAGCGTTGCCGGTGCTGCTGGGCCGCACACTGGACGCGGGCAGGAGAGCCGTCGTCAGATGCGGTGACCCGGAGACGGTCGCCGCTCTTGATGATGCGCTCTGGAAAGTCGTGGAGCCTGTGTGGCTCCCACACGCCGCGACGGGCGGGAAATATCCCGAGCGTCAGCCCGTGTGGATTACGGCGGGCGATGATGTTCCCAATGGGGCAGATTTCCTGTTTCTTACTGGCGTGAACAAGGTTCTTCCCCTGGAGCCGTTCGAGCGTGTGTTCGATCTGTTTGACGGGCAGGATGAGGCGGCGGTCGCGGCGGCGCGTGTGCGCTGGGTGGCGTTGCGTGACGCCGGGCACACGCTGGCCTACTGGAAACAGGAAGCAAAGGGCTGGACAAGGGCGCGCTGAAGGCAAGTCTTGCTTTCCAGAAGCTGGCTCGCACGCATCTCTGTAAAGACAGGAAAAGTTTTTGGGTGCCGCCTTTTTTCAAAAAGGGGGCGTTCTCTAAAACTTTTTGAAAAAAGCTTTACCAAAAACTTTGTTTTTATCAGAGCTTAGGAAGAGCAGCTTTCTGGTTGGCGCTAGTTTTTCTCGAGCGTGGATCATTTTCCGTTCTGCTGCGTTGTGACCATCTCTGAGAATACAAAAGCGGATTGCGAACGATAGTCTGCGACACGACCGCAAATCCCGTATGATGAATGTTGCAGACAGTTTTCCTGAAAGGAAGATGTCATGACACGCACGGTCAGATTCAAGAATGGCGTCGAAGTCCCGGCTTTAGGCATGGGCACATGGAACATGGGCGACGATGTTTCCCTGCGCAGCGATGAGATCGCCAGTCTGCAGGCGGGTCTCGATGCGGGGCTGCGCGTGATTGATACGGCTGAAATGTATGGCAATGGCCGTTCTGAAAGTGTCGTGGGAGAAGCGATAGAGAAGCGACGGAACGACGTGTTTCTCGTCAGCAAGGTGTTGCCCTCGAACGCGTCAGCCAAAGGTGTGCTCAAGAGCTGCACCGACTCTCTCAAGCGGCTCCGTACCGATCATATGGATCTCTATCTTCTGCACTGGCAGGGAAATATCCCTCTTGAGGAAACATTTGAAGCTTTCGAGACATTGCGCGATCGTGGGATGATCGGTAGCTGGGGCGTCTCGAATTTCGACACGGACGCGATGGAAGAGGTGATTCAGACCGGTCAGGGTGACGGTTGTGTTGCCAATCAGGTTCTTTACAGCCTGAGCCATCGTGGAATCGAATTCGATCTTCTGAAGGAGAATCAGGCGCGTCAGGTGGTGACGATGGCTTACTCGCCGCTTGGTCAGGGGGGCGGGATGCTGAAGGATAATGTGCTGGCGAAAATTGCCCAGCACCACACTACAAGTCTCGGGCCAGCAACTCCGGCGCAGATCGCTCTGGCGTGGGTTCTGCGTCAGCCTTCTCTGATTGCCATCCCCAAGGCGGGATCGAAGAAACATCTTCGTGAGAACATTGCTGCTCAGGAAATCAAATTAAAGGAAGGCGACCTGACTGCGCTGGACAAGGCGTTCTCTCCTCCCCGAAAGAAGGTTGCTCTTGAGGTGATCTGAGGAAGCCGGAGAGATCGGATCAGTTCTCCGCTTTTTCCCTTCTTCACATGACAGTTTCCGGCCTGAAGAATGGTCTTCAGGCCGGAACGCTGTCTCGTTATTCTTATAGCTATAACGGCGTTTTACAGGACTTCTGGTTTCTGTTTTGCCTCGGCCTGTCTGGCGTTGCGGTAGACAATGCCGGGGACGACTGAAGCGAGGCCTGAAATCACGGCGTCCGGAGAAAGCCCTGTTTCCCTTGCAAACCTGTTGATGACACCATGGGGAATCAGTGTTTTGATGTCGGCCTCTGTGGCTGGCGTCTTGCTGATCGCGTCTCTCCATCCCTGAAGAAGGCCGTCCAGACCCGCTTCGTGAGCACGGTGGCGAACTTCCGGAATACCGACCGCGCCTTCTTTTCCCATATATTCGCTCACAGCAGAGGCGAGTCCTGAATTATCCTTCCGGGCGTTTGTCACGAAATCAACTGCGTCATTCAGAACGCCGGGCAGATTGTCGTTCATTCTCTTGGTCATGACAGTCTCCTTTAACCGTAAACGGCAAGCGGACGTCACTGTCTCTGTCGGAGGGCGTTTCTGATATAAGGGCTGACAGGATGCAGAGCCGCTTGTCTGTCTGGAGACTGAACGGGTGGCAGGGCATGGAGTTCGGCCACGATTCACATCATGACAAAAATTTCAGCTTGCAGAATACATTGCCAGAAACATGGTCACGGTTGCGTCGGCAATCCGGTCGATATCAGCGTCCGTCGTGGAAACAGGCAGCTCAAAGCGGCGACGTGTGATGATACGGGTCTGGCACAAGGTATAGAACTGCTCGGCAGCGAACATCGGGTCGGGGACATTCAGCTCCTTTTTCTCGGTCCGGTCGGTCAGCCATCGGGCCAGTGTGTCGATGCAGATGGCGGGCGCGTGTTCCCAGAACGTCTCGGCAAGATGAGGGAAATGCCGCGCTTCTGAAATGATGACCCGATAGAGCGCGAGCGCTGTCGGGGCGATGATGAGGGCGATGATCGAGCGGGCGAGGGCATTGAGGGTTTCGCGAGGTGGCAGATCGGCGTTCACCGGGCGAAAGGCTGCCGGGAGATCCCGTTCGGCCTTCTGCTTCACAACGGCGGTGAAGAGCTCGGCCTTGTTCTCGAAGTAGTTGTAAAGCGTGCCTTTCGACACGCCCGCATGGCGCGCGATAACGGACATGCTTGCGCCCTCGTAGCCATGTTCCGCGAAAATATCGTGGGCTCCCTTCAGGATCTGCTCCCGTTTGGCTGAGGAGGCATCTCCGGGCTGTTGCGGTGAGCAGGTATCCTGGTCTTGCATGATCTTCTCTGGTGCCGTGGGGGATGCAGGCGTGATTGACGCCTTAGGGAAAGCCGATAGGGTGCATGCTGACCGATCGGTTCGGTCAGCGTCAAGGAGCGTCCATGGCGACAGAGGCGAAACGAGCATCGTCAGATGAAGGCGGCCGACCTGAGGGAGGTTGCCTGCTGGCAGT